>PTKX01000025.1 GCA_002938195.1 Alphaproteobacteria bacterium MarineAlpha5_Bin7
TCCAATACCCCACTGCCAGTTAGCAGTGTATGAAGTACCACCTTTTTCTTGAGGAGGAAGAGGGATATATCCAGTATTACCTTTAACTGCAGGACAATCATCTGTTTCAAACCAAGGTCCGAAAAGTGATGCATCTGCAAAAAATGCAGCTTGACCAGCACAAAAAGCGTTTCCAGCTTCATTCCAGTTATAAGAAAGGATATCACTTGGACCAGCACTCATAAGACCAGCATAGTCGCTTAAACCTTTTTGAATAGCAGGATCATCTAGTCTTGGTTTACTCCAATCACCATCAAACCAAACACCATAAGGAGATTCAATATCTCTCGCACCCCAAGCATTAAATACAAGTCCTGAAATAGTATCAATATTTGTATCAGTTCTTAAGCCACGCATAGCTGCACCAGCTATATCTCCGCCGGAATCTGCTTTGACTTTATTAGCCATTGAAATTAATTCATCCATTGTTTCAGGAAGTTTGCCTCCTAGGTATTTATTCACTAGATCTTTATTATAAAATACAATGTAAGATTCAAATGACATAGGAATACAATAATAGTTTGAACCTGGGCCTCCAGGAAAATTTGTTGCATTTAAAAAACCAGCTGGAAAATCTTTAACATCATAATCACCTGCTGTTGCGACTGGATCATTTAAAAAACCATTTAAGGGTTGTAGCAATCCCGCACCAAATTGATTAAAAGCTGTTGCATCCATTGGACAGAAGTGTGCATCAGCACCCTTACTAGCTCTTAAATTAACTTCCATTCTATCAAAATATAAATCTTCAGCTAATGCATTAACTTTAACTTTGATACCAGTATCCTCTTCAAATTGTGGTATTAAAGATCTAATGCCATCTAATACTGGATGTTCATTCATTAAAATAGTAATTGTTTTTCCTGAATGTTTTTTCCAATCAAATGCATTTGCTGTACCCACAGTTAATACAAATGAAAAAGAAATTAATAAAAGTAAAAGTTTTCTCATAATTTTCCTCCTAATTTGAAAACATTAATTTAAAACATTAATTTAAAAACTAAACATTTATAGGTAATAATGTCAATTTATCAGTAAATATTCTTTAACAAATTACCAGCTGGTATAACCGCCATCAACAGAAATAATTGTTCCAGTGCAGTAACTAGAGCTATCTGAGGCTAAAAATAGTGCTACAGAGGCAATTTCACTTGGTTCAGCTAATCTTCTCATAGGAGTCATATCAATCCAATATTTAAACCAATTTGGTTTTTTTCTACCTAGCAAAGTCATTTCAGTTGCTACATAACCAGGTGCTATAGCATTCACTCTAATATTGTATTTCGCCCATTCACAGGCTAATGACTTAGTTAATTGATGAACTGCGGCTTTACTTGCATTGTAACTAGCTTGAGGTTGTGGTCTATCAACAATCAAGCCAGAATTTGAACCTATATTGACGATATTACCATATTTTTGCTTGATGAATATTTTACCAAATTCTTTACATATATAGAACATACTATTAATATTAATGTTCATTACTTCATCCCATTCTTTCTTGCTTACATTTTCAGCTTCTTTATTAGAACATATGCCAATGCAATTAACTAAAATATCTATTTTTTTATATTTTCTAATAATAAATTTAGATAAAGAATTTATACTTTTTTCAGAGGTTGAGTTTAATTTATAAAATTCTATATTTTGATCTTTTAATTTATTAATAATTTTCTTAGATTTAAGAGAGTTTATATCTGCTAATATCACTTTTGAACCAGCATCCAATAAAGACTTACAAATTTCAATACCTATTCCTCCAGCACCGCCAGTAACTAATGAAATTTTTTTATTTAATTTAAATTTATCTATGTAATTCATTAAATATAATTTAAACTAAAATTAAGTATGATTCCATAATAATTAATATTATATCTTTTCTAAATATGAATATTTTTTACAAAAAAAACAAGTTGACTCCTATTATAAATGTTTCTGGATTTATGACAAAAATTGGAGCATCAATTGTCAAAAAACAAAACATATATTCAGCAAATGAAGTTTTACCAAATTTTGTAAATATTGATGAATTACAATCTTTAGCTTCTAAAAGAATATCTAAATTATTTAATAGTGAATCAGCTGTTATTACTGCATCTGCAGCAGCTGGATTAACAGAATCAATAGCAGCAATGATGACTGGCAATAATTTAGATAAAATTTTTCAATTACCAAACACAAAAAATATGAAAAGTAATGTTATTATACAACAAGGTCATCTTACAAATTATGGTGCTGAAGTAGGTCAGGCTATTAAATTGTCAGGTGCAAAAATTATAAAATGCGGTTCGAGGTTTTCATGTAAAAAAGATCAACTAATAGATAAAATTAATAATAATATTAATAAAATTTCTTGTGCAATGTACGTAGTCTCCCATCATTGCTCTGATTATAACTCATTAAATTTAAATGATTTTTTAAATATTTGTAAAAAATTTAAAATACCGACAATAATAGACGC
Source organism: Alphaproteobacteria bacterium MarineAlpha5_Bin7 (assembly GCA_002938195.1). Lineage (GTDB taxonomy): Bacteria > Pseudomonadota > Alphaproteobacteria > HIMB59 > MarineAlpha5-Bin7. The sequence goes on from PTKX01000025.1 coordinate 2,501, forward strand.
AGCATCAGAAGAATATATGCATGAATTTTTTAATTTGGGGGCGGATGTAGCAATATTCAGTTCTCATAAGTTTATGGGATCTTTAACGGCTGGTATTGTTGCTGGTAAAAAAAAATATATTAAAAATATATATTTACAAAACTTAGGCATTGGTAGAGGGATGAAAGTAGGAAAAGAGGGGATATACTCTTCAATAATTGCTGTAGAAAATTGGTATAAAAGAAATGTTAAAAGTGAATTATCTAAACAAAATAAAATTATTTCTTATTGGTTAAGATATTTAGATAAAAAAAATTATAAAGGAATAAATTATGAAATTATACCTGATCCAACTGGTAATAAAATTAATAGATTGAGGATAATAATTAATAAAGAGTTATCTAATTTTACTGCATACTCACTAGCTCATCATTTAGAAAATAATAATCCTTCTATTTTTGTTAGAGATGATTTAATTCATTTAGATCATTTTGAATTAGATACATGTAATCTTAAAAAAAATCAGGAAAAAATAGTTATGGTAGAAATGAATAAGATTATCAATAAATTAGTAGCAAATAAAATTAAAAACAATATTGGTCATAAATTGTATAAAAGATTATCAATGAAAAGTTGGCTAAAATGGCCAGATTAAGTTTTTATTTCTATTATAGCTTCTATTTCTACTGGAATGTTATTAGGTAAAACATAAACACCCAGAGCACTTCTTGCATGCTTTCCTTTTTCTCCTAAATATTCTACTAATAAATCAGAGCATCCATTTATAATTTTTGGCTGTTGATAAAAATCTACAGTGCAATTTACTAAACCTAAAATTTTAACAAATTTATTTACTTTATCAAATCCAATTTCTTTATTTATTACTGATAAGATAGAAATGCCAACTCTTCTTGCTGCATCATAACCTTCATCAATATTCAAGTCTTTTCCAATTTTGCCTGTTATTAAATTTCCTGAGTCATCAAAAGCCCCTTGTCCTGAGATATATGCAAAATTGCCACTCATTCTTATATTTACAAAATTACCTATTGGAGTAGGTGGGTCAATAAAATTGATATCCATAATCATTATATTCTAACATTAATATTATATTTTAAAATATCTTTTTTAAATATAATTTATTATTGCTATTATCTTTCCAAGTATTTATTATTTAATATAGGAGACTAAAATTAAAAAAAAGGCATTAATAACAGGTATTACAGGGCAAGATGGCTCATATTTAACAGAGTTGCTTCTTAAAAAGAATTATGAAGTTCATGGCATTATTAGACATGTTGCATTAGAAAATTCTACAAACAGATTATCAAGAATAAAACATTTAATAAAAAAAATAACTTTACATCCAGCGTCAATGGAAAGTTTTCCTAGTATATATAAAATAATAAAAAAAATTCAACCTGATGAAATATATCATTTAGCGGCACAAAGTTATGTTGGTTATTCATTTCAAGATGAATTTTCTACATTAAATACTAACATTAATGGTACTCATTACGTTCTTTCATCTGTAGCAGAAATCAATAAAGACATTAAATTTTATTTTGCAGCTTCTTCTGAAATGTTTGGAAACACAAATATTTCTCCACAAAAAGAAGATACACCATTTAATCCTAGATCAGTTTATGGAATTTCAAAAGTAGCTGGATACAATTTAACTAAAAATTATAGAGAAACATATAATATACATGCATCAAGTGGAATTTTATTTAATCATGAGTCACCAAGAAGGGGGCCAGAATTTGTTACTAGAAAAATATCTCTAGGTGTCGCAAAAATAAAATTAGGACTTCAAAAGAAAATTAAATTAGGGAATATAAAATCAAAAAGAGATTGGGGATATGCTAAAGATTATGTTGAAGCAATTTGGAAAATATTACAACAAAAAAATCCAGATGATTATGTAATAGGCACTGAAAAAAATTATTCTGTTGAAAATTTTTTAGAAATAGCTTTTGATCATGTTAATTTAGATTATAAAAAATATATAGAGATTGATAAAAATTTAATTAGGCCTAGTGATATTAATTTGCTTGTAGCTAACACAAAAAAAGCAAAAAAGGTTTTAAAATGGAAACACAAAACATCATTTATAAAATTAGTCAAAATGATGGTAGATCATGATATAAAAGAACTTAATAAAAAATAATATATGCTAAATAAAATTGATGTTATTTTTAATAATTTAATCTTAAAATTAAGGAATTTTTTATTAAATTATAATAATTTAGAAATTAATTCTAAATTATTAATTGATAGTATTAAAAAAAATTTATTAAAAAGGAATTTGCCAAGTTATATATTGGATGGCTATAGAGTTTATTCACAAAATGATGAAGATGGAATCATAAATTCAATATTTAATGACATAGGTTTTGATAAAAAAATATTTGTTGAAATAGGAGTAGGTAATGGTGTTGAAAATAATACTCACAATTTAATTTTACAAGATTGGACTGGAGTATGGATTGATTCTAATACAAGCTCTTTAAAAAAAATTGAAAATAAATTAAATAATAATAAATTAATTTTAGAAAATAAAAAGATTACACCCGACAATATTAATGAAACAATTAGTTATACATTAAAAAATTTATTTAATGACACATCATTTAATGTTGATTTCTTAAGTATAGACATAGATTCTTTCGATATTTTTTGCATAGAAAAACTTAATATTATTAATCCAAGATTAATTTGTATAGAATATAATTCAAAATTTCCTCCACCCATTAACATCTCAATAAATCCAAATAAAAATTTTGAATGGAATCATGATGATTATAACGGTGCAAGTCTTTTTTTTATTAATAATAAATTAAATCAAAAAGGATATAAATTAGTTTCTACAAATATTACAGGTGTTAATGCCTTTTTTGTTGCAGATAAATATTATAATAAATGCAAAACTAAAAACCAGAATCTTGAACAATTATATATGCCTTCAAATTACAATTTATTTAATTATTATCAATCTCATAGACCTAGCTTAAAATATTTATTTGATAAATTAGATACCGAAAATTAATGAAAAAAAAAATTTTAATTGTTACTAATTTTTTTAATCCCTATAATGGCATAGGTAGATTTATTATAGATTTAAGTAATATCCTAGTTGAAAATAATTACAGAGTGATTATTCTAACAGGCAACACAGAAAACAAAAAAAAAATTGAAAGAAATAAAGGTGTTATAATTTACAGATCCAATTTATCTTTTAAATTTAATAGAGGTTATTTCAGTTTTTCTTTAATCAAAAATTTTATTTTAATACAAAAAAAAGTAGATTTTGTATATTTTCAGTTTCCTTTAGTAGAAATATTACCTTTATCATTATTAACTAAAAAAAATAAAATAATACAGTATCATTGCCTACCAGCTTTTGTAGGCAATAATCTTTCTTTTATTATTGCTAATATTTATTTTAAGATTTCCTTTTTTATTTCAGCAATTTTATGTAATAAAATTATTACTCATACTAATGATTACTTTTATTCAAACATTTCAAATTATATATTTAGGTATAAAACAACTGAGATACTACCATTTATCAAATATACATCATCAGAAAATCTTAATAATATAGTTATAAATAATAATCTTCCTACTTTTGGTTTTTTAGGCAGAATATGCGAAGAAAAAGGATTGGAATTAATCATTAAATCTTCAAATATTTTGAATAATAAAAATATTAAGCATCAAATTATTATCGCAGGAGATTTAAATGATATTAGATTCAAAAAGTACACAGAAAAAATTTTACTTTTATCAAAAAATTCTAAGTCAATAAAATTTATAGGAAAACTTAGAGAAAAAGATAAATTAAATTTTTTACATAAAATACATGTATTATTACTCCCAAGTACAAATTCTTTTGAAGCTTTTGGATTGGTTCAATTAGAAGCTATGAGTATTGGAAAATTAGTTATTGCTTCATCATTAAAAGGTGTAAGAATACCAATTCAATATACAAATAACGGATTAATTAGCAAAATAAGTAATATTGATGATTTAGCTAATCAAATGATCAATATTATTAAAATTGGTAAAGTAAAAAAGTCCAAAGATATTATAGATTCTTGTATGTTAAAATTTAATTATAATGAATCAACAAAAAAATATTTAAGTTTTTTTAACTAGTTTTTTAAAATAATCTGAAAATTTAAAAAAATGATTATTGTCATACATAACTTTGATAAATAATATAAAAGTTAATAACCAAGCAAAATAAGCATATCTACTACTTGCATGAGTCAATAGTAAAACTATATGTTGACTTATACAACAAATTATTAAACAAAAAATCAATTCATTAAATCTATAAAATTTTATATTATATATGACATAAATTAATATTAATAATCTTGGAAAATAAATTAAATCATTCCAATCTCTGACTTGCAATATTATTAATTCCATAAAATTTTTAGCTTGTATAAAATTAAATTCGCTAAAATCATTTGATAATAATATATGTCTAGAAGCTGAAGAGGAAAATAGAATTAATTCATTTCCAAAAAAATAATTGTGAAATAAGCAAAATAAAGATGGAGATAAAGAGATTATTAAGATTAAGTTTTTACTTATTAAACTACCTTTTAGATAATTTGAGTAAAATAAATAAAGAGATAATAAAAAACAAGTCGGTAAAAAATTAGGCCTAAGAAAAATTATTTGACTAAACATTAAGCCTATCAATATTAAGTTAGTATTACTATTTAATTTATTTTTATCTTCAGTAAAAATTAAATAAATTGAAATAATAAGAAGCATAATTGATAATGACTCTGCATGCAATCTTACTGCTTGCCTAACATAATTAAAATGACCAAATCCTATAGACTCAAATATTGGAAAAAAAATAAATAAAATAAATAATGTATATGCAATTCTTTTAGTACTTATGAGTTTACTTAATAAAAAAATTATATACGGAAAAAAAGAAATTGAAAAAATATATCCATAATTCGTTTCACCGAATATTATTTTAAATAATGCAACATAATATCTCATTCCTGGTTGAAAATAGAAAATATCTTCACCGCCTTTTAAAGATTCTAAATAATTTCCATTTTTTAGATTTTCTACAATATCGCTTCCAAACGAATTAAATATTAATCCATCTGAACCTCCGTAAACATGTCTTAATCCAACAATAATATTTGGATCATTGAGGAATGCTAACAAAAATGATGATAAAAAAGATATTAAAATTAAAACTAAATGTGTACTAAATTCTATTTTTATAATCTTTATTAATATAATTAATATAATTAATATAATTATTAGAAATTGAAGATATTGTTTAAAAATTATTTTGTTATTCTTCTTTAGTTGTATCTCAAAATTATCACTTGCTCCAATTGAATAGGCAAATATATAAAAGTTATTTTTTCCATCCAGTGTCACACATTTGTATTGATCGCCAATTGAATTAAAACTTAGACTATGAATATCATTGCTATTTGAAAAAGAGGTATAAATATTACCTTTTCCGCAAATTTGAGAATTAGAAAATTCATTATTTAATTTATAAAAAACATAAAATGGAAAATTTTCTTTTAATTCTTGATCATAAGGCATTGCAAAAGATCTAGTATTAAATTGTCCTATCCTATGGTGAGATCTTTTAGATGCATTAATATTGTTTAATTTTCTAGAAAATTTATTTTGTTGAAAAAAACTATCTGTTGAAAATGCAAATGGATCTTTTATAAATAATTTATTATTTGCAGGTGCCTGTCTACCTTCAAAATATCTATCATAATCAAAATTATTTGATAAATCATTTGCCATTATTTTCGTGAGTCTTTCTGGTAAAAAATTTGAAATCATTTTTAAATCACTATCCGTAATAAACGCTGAGTGTGCTTCTTCAATTTTGGGATTTTTTATTAAAAAATTTAAACCCGTTAATAAACATAAAATAAATATATAAAAATAAAGATTTTTTAAATTAGGATTTATTTTATTAAAAAAAATTAAAATTAAAGATAAGGAAAAAGCAATAAATAAATACAGATTATTTATAGGCAAACTAATATTTATTAAAATAATGATAAATAAAAATAATCGATTAGAAAGTAACTGATTACAAAAAAAATTCTTCATATTTTTGTAGTATTATCTATATAGAAAAAAATATAACTATCGCAGATATAAATAAAAAAATTACACTTATTTTATCTTTTATTGCAAATAATATTGGATCACCATCAATTTCACTATTCATAGCTTTCTTAAAAATTCTGATAAACCAAAAAAATAAAATAGGGCATACAGCAAATAAAAGAATATTATTTTCATATAAATTTATAATATTTGCATTAAAAATATAATAAATAAGTACTAGCAATGATAAATAGAAAGTAAAATTGGTAATATATCTTAGTAATTGAATATGTTCAGTCTTGTATGCTCTACCTGGTATAGTTTTTTGACTATCTGATAGAGTTTTAATTTCAGCTATTCTTTTTATACACGCTAATGAAATAAAAAATAATATAGAAAATAATAAAAGATAAATTGAAGTTTCAACATCAATTGCTGCTGACCCTGCATTTATACGATGTAAAAAAAGTAATGATATAATTATTATATCAATAAAAATTATTTTTTTTAAAATAAGAGAATAAATAAAAGTAATTAAAACATATGAAATTATTATATATATAAACGTAGGATTATTGTTTAATGATAAATAGCCAGCAATAATTAAATAAATAATTGAAAATATAATTGCTATTTTATAATTTAATCTTCCGCTCGCTATTGGTCTCAATTTTTTAACTGGATGCAATAAATCATTTTTTTTATCAAAAAAATCATTAATTATATATCCGGAGGAGCTTATTAAAGAAAAAATAACTATTGCTTCAATACATGAAATAAGACTATCCAATTCATATTTTTGAGAACTTATTAAAGGAACTAAAATAAGAATATTTTTAATCCACTGGTAAGGTCTAGAGATTGAAACTAAACTATTCAACATTGAGAATGCTCAAGTATCAATTGTCATGTTAGAATATTTTTTTTAATTTAACCTGTTAATTTTTTTAAAAATTTATCGATTAAATCAAAAATTGATTCTTCTTTTTTTTTAATTTTTTTTCTTTTTTTTAGAGATTTTTTAGTAGGATATTTCTTTTTAACCTTGGATTTTGTTTTCTTTTTAACCTTGGATTTTGTTTTCTTTTTAGTATTTGCAGTTTTTTTGTTTTTAATATTCCTCTTTATAACTTTCGATTTTTTTTTCTTTTTTATTGTCTTTTTAACCATTACAGTATCTCTGTATTTAATGAATATTTATAACATTAATGTTTTTGATAAAATATATTTTTATTAATGAATAATGTTAATAATCAGTATTTTATTATCAAAAATGTTTAAATATCTGAATATTTATTGAAGGAGGTAGAATGAATTTAGCTTTATTATTTAAAATTAATGCAGTTATAATTGGATTAAATGGTTTATCAGCCCTTTTTTTCCCCAATATTTGGTTTGATGCAACAGGTTTAACAGCAGGCCCATTAGCTTATGCTGCTGCTCATGGATTAGGCTGCGCTGTTATTGGAACAGCATTATTATCATGGAGAATACCTGATGTAGCAGGGGAGGGAATGTATCCACTAGGAATTATTGTGGGAATTACCCATTCATTATTTGTATTATTGAGTTTATATGAATGGCTAATTGCGCAAGTTTTAACTGGTTTTCCTGTATACTCAAATTTAGTAATCAGTATTGTTTTAGCTGCTTTGTTTTTTTATTCTAGTAGAAAAGCATAAAAAAATTTCAGTAAATTAAAAAGCGGGCGCAATCCCGCTTTTTATTCACTGTATCCATTAAATCTTTTTATCCTATTATCTAGTTTATAATAATCTAACTTCCCTTTAGTAAAAATATTACAATAAGTTTTGAGTGTTGTTGGATTACTAAACATTCCTGCTGCAATGCTAATGGTATTATTTTTTAATTTTTTATAAAAAATACTTGCTCCACATTTTGAACAAAAACCTCTTTTTGCAAATTTAGACGAATTATACCATTTTAATGTTTTTTTATTTATAAATTTCACATTCTTCTCTGGGGCGGAAGTATATGATGCAAAATTTCCATGGGTCTTCATACACTGAGAACAATGACAATTACTTACATATCTAAGCTTACCTTGTATTTGTATTTTTATTTCACCACATAAACACTTTGCAATTTTATTTTTTGTTTTCATATTAATATTTGTATATTTTTTATGTAAAATTAATATTAAAAATTGATTTTTTTGGTTGTGGCACTTAACTTCTTCAATATATACTCTGTCTTCAAATCAGTATATCTAAAAGTATATTTCCCAATAAACCATGTAAAAAATTTAATTACGTTAATAAAATTATTTTAATTTTTTAATAATTAAATCTTTAAATTCTTCTACGGCAATGGTTGCGGGTTTATAAATACCAAAATCAAACAGATTTTGATTACGCGAAGGCTCTAAATTTAATTCTAAAGTAGGTTTTTGCATATCTTTAAACATATTAACAAAGCCAGCAGCAGGGTAGACCTCTCCAGACGTGCCAATTGAGACAAAAAGATCAGATTTTTCGGCAATAGAGTGAATTTCATCCATCTGAAAAGGCATTTCACCAAACCAAACAATATGTGGTCTCATCTGCGAACCACATTGGCTACATTTGTCCTTTTCAGTCAAATCTTTCGTCCATTGAAAGACATGTTGGTCATTCTTTATGCAGCGAGCTTTATTGAGCTCTCCATGCATGTAAATAATGTTAGAGCTACCTGAAAGTTCATGTAAATTATCAATATTTTGTGTTATTATACTGATTTTCAGGTATTTTTCTAAATTTGAAAGTCCTAAATGAGCTTTATTTGGTTTAATTCCAGAATTTAACTCTTTTCTTCGATGATTATAGAATTCATAGACTAGATCAGGGTTTCTATAAAATCCCTCTAGGGTAGCAACGTCTTCAACTCTATGGTTATTCCACAAACCGTCAGAATCTCGAAATGTTTCAATACCTGACTCTTTGCTGATACCAGCACCTGTTAATACAAATATCTGTGAAACGGCTGAAATGTCTCGTAAAAATTCCATTGTAGACACAATATACAGTATTTAGTTACACGTGAAAATCAATATCTTGATTAGTAATTAATAATTATTATCAAATAATAATCGTTATATATTGAAATATAATAATATAATATTATACTTGACTATATGTTACGATAACTGTAATTATCGTAATATATAAATTAACTAGAATATCAAAATATGGTTAAAATATCATTAAATGAAAATGTTAGTAAACTTAAAGAAAAATCGAAGGCTAAGAATACACAAGATAAATATCAAGGAGATTGGTTAAAGTTTATAGATTACTGTAAAAATAAATATAATTGTAATCCATTAGACGTTGATGACTTAGATAGCGCTTATGCTTTAACAGCTAATTATATGGACTGGCTACACGAAGATCCAGAAGCAAAAATATTAAAAGGCACAAGTAATATACCAGGTAAAGAAAAACTAAATAATAACCCCTATTCTTCTTCGCCTTATAAAGCTTCTACAATACAAAGAATTTTAGCTTCAATTACATACAAATATCGCTTAAATGGTTTTCAATTTGATAGAAAAAACCCAAATATTGCAGAAACTATAAGCGCTATAGTTAGAAATGAAAAAAACAGTAGATCAGGTCAAGCTAAAGAACTTTTAAAGGCAGATATAATAAAAATAATAGACTCAATACCAAATGATGGGGAAGATTTTAGTAATATTAGGGATAAAGCTCTAATATTAATAGGTTTCTATTCTTTTTGTCGAAGATCTGAGTTGCTTGGTATGAATTTTGAGCATTTAAATTTCGCAAACGACGGAGTTCAAGTTCTAATACCTTTTTCTAAAACTGATCAAACTGGTGAAGGTAGAATGATCTTCTTACCTGCTACAAAAGATGCTTATTGTCCTGTAAAAGCTCTCAATGATTGGCTTGAAATTGCAATGATTGAAAGAGGTCCTCTCTTTTACAAAATAAATAAATCTAATACGATAGAAAAATATACCCTAAATTATAAAAATCAAAAAATAAGTTTAAACGATAGCAGCTTTGTTCTAATTTTAAAAAAAAGAGCTTTTGCTGCAGGATTAGATGACTGCGATAAAATATCAGGTCATAGCCTTCGCATTGGATCAATCACTCAAGCAAGAATGAACGGTGTTCCAACTCATGAGATAATGGCACAAAGTGGCCATAAAACAACTCAAATGATAGATAAGTATACAAAATTATCAAATATAAGAGAGACTAGTGCCGCCAAAAAAATATAAATTTAATTTATTTTTAATAAATCTTCAGTTACATTTAGTAACAACCTTAAACCATTAAGAATTTGTTGTTTTTTTGTATCTTCTTTTTTATCGTGACTAATACCTCTTAAACTTGGGATAAAAATCATTGAAGTTGAGCAAATTTTAGATAACATTTGAGCATCATGACCAGCCCCACTATAAATATTCATATGGGAAAATTTATTTTTTAATACGTTTTTCTTTATTATATTATTTATCTTTTGATTAAATTTAACTGATTTAAAATTGACCAATTCTTTAATTTTAAAATCAATTGAATAACACTTTGAATAAAAATTTATTTGTTTTATTAATTCTTTTCTAAAATTTTTTAATTTTAAATCATCTTTGTTTCGTATATCAATTGTAAAATTAATTTTATTTGGAATTACATTTGTTTGATTAGGAAAATACTCTACTTTCCCCACAGTTGCTAACTGTTTTGAATTAGAATAAGTTTTTTTATTTATAAAATTTAATATTTTAGAAAAAACTTTATTTGGATCTACCTTCTTGCTATTCGGTGTTGTTCCTGCATGATTAGATTGTCCTAAAAGACTAATATAAAGCCAATTAATAGCTTGAACACCTTTTACGATTCCTATATCTTTTTTATAAATATCTAATAATGGTCCTTGTTCAACATGCAATTCCAAAAAATATTTAGGTTTAAAAAATAATTGTTTTTCTTTACCTAAATAATTAATCTCTTTTAGAGCCTGTTTTACTGTAATATTCTGATCATCTTTTATTTTATGAATTTTATTTATCTTTTCAACTTTAGTAAAAGACCAGCTGCCCATCATATCAGGTGAAAATCTCACACCCTCTTCATTAGTAAATATTGCAATTCCTATATTTTTAGGAATTTTATTTTTATTGTTTAAAATCTCAATAACTTCGAGTGCTCCTAAGACACCTAACAAACCATCATATTTTCCACCATTTCTAACTGTGTCTATATGAGATCCTAAAATAATTGGTTGAGCATCTTTCTCAAAATAATTAAAACCAAAGATATTTCCTATATTATCAATTTTGACAATAAGTCCTAATTTTTTCATCCATGAAACAATAATATCTCTAGCTTGCTTATCTTTTTTAGTTAATGTAATTCTATTTACTCCATTTTTAGATAAATCTTTATTCAAATTATTAATAATATTTAATCTATTAAAAAACCTTTTAGAATTTATTTTATTCATTTAAAAAAATTAATTGAACACTGATTTTGGAATTTCAAAACTTACAACCCAATTCGGTTGATCAACAATTTCACTAATCTTCAAATTACCTGCAACACTACAAAGCATGTAGGCTTCAACATCTGAAATTTTAATTTCTTTTGTTAAATGATCAATCATTCGTATTACCGACTCTCTTGCTGATATAAATAAATCCTCTCCTATTCCTGTGGTTATAAATGATCCGATATTTAGGCTATCAATAATATTATGGTTAGTTTCAAGGAAAGGTGATTTAATAGTTTTGTTTTTATGTAATTTAGTTTTTATATTAACTTTCATAGGACTTTCTATTGCTGTGCCACACACTTCTCCATCACCTTGTGCTGCATGAGTATCTCCTAAAGATAATAATCCTCCCTCTACTTGAATAGGTAAATATATTTTTGTACCCGAATAAACCTCTTTAATATCTAAGTTACCTCCAAAATTCCTTGGAGGAACAACACTTAAGAGTCCATCTTCTTTTGGAGCAAGACCTATTGTTCCAACAAAAGGTTTTAAAGGAATTTTTGCAAAATTAGAAAACATGCTTGATTTAGGATTGAGTGAGTCATATTTCCAAATATTAATTGCTTCACTTTTAAATTGATCACTTAGTAATCCAAAACCTGGTATATTTGCAGTCCAACCCCAACCTGACGTATTAAAATCAATAATTTCAACTTCTAAAACATCTCCGGGTAAAGCATCTTCAACAAATAAAGGTCCAGTAACTGGATTTACTTTTGAAAAATCTAATTTTGATACATCACTTAATGTTGACTCTTGATTTAGCTGACCTCCAGAAGAGTCTATAGTGCTAATTTCAATTATTTCATTGTCTTTAATGCGCTCTATTGGATTATTGCTATTATCCCATCCAAAATGATGATGAATTGAATGAATTGATTTAATATTAATATTCATACTTTTAATATAAATAATTTTTGAAATTAATATATAAAAAATAAATATGAAAAAGATTGATATTTTAATAATAGGTTCAGGTATTGCAGGTATTTCCCTTGGATCTTTATTAAGTAAACATAGACAAGTTTTAATAGTAGAAAAAGAAAAAGAAATTAGTTATCACTCTACAGGAAGATCCTTTGCTTTTTTTATTGAAAGTTATGGAAATAAACAAATTATAGAGTTAACAAAAATATCAAAAGAATTTTTTAAAAACTATGAGAATCTTTTTTTAAGAAAAAAAGGTGTAATGTTTATAGGAAATAATAAACAAAAAAAAATAATAAAAAACTTTTATGATGAACATAAAACAAAAATTAATTTAGATTATTTAGATAAGAAAAAAACCCTTGATAAAGCTAGTTGTTTAAAAGAAAAATATATTAACAGTTCAGTATTAGATATTAATGCATGTGAAATTGATGTTAATTCATTATATGAATTTTATAGAAAAAATTACATTAGAAATAAATGTGAAATATTAAAAAATTTTCAAATAAAAGATGTTGATGAAAAAAATGATAAATGGATAATAAATCGAGACATAGAATGTAATATAGTAGTTAATGCTTCAGGTGCTTGGGCAGATGAAGTAGCAAAAAAATTTTTAATAAAAAAAATTGATGTTGTTCCAAAAAAAAGAACAGTATTTGTTTTTAAGCCAACAAATATTGAAATTGACAATAAATGGCCGTTGATAGCTGACATAGAAGAAAAATTTTATTTTAAAGATCAATCAAATCAAATTTATGCATCACCTGCTGATGAAACGCCTACATATCCACATGATTGTTATCCAGAAGAATTAGATATAGCAATAGGAATTGATCGACTTCAAAAATCTACTGAATTTGAATTTAAATCTATTGAAAATAAATGGGCTGGATTAAGAACTTTTGTAATGGATAAATCTCCTGTCATTGGTTTTGAGAATAATAAAAAAAATTTTTTTTGGCTTGTAGCTCAAGGAGGATACGGTATACAAACTGCGCCAGCACTTTCTAAAATTGCAAAAGAACTTATATTAGGAAATAATGAAAATAAAATAATGAAATTAGAAGATTTTTATAATATCAGTATAAATAGATTAAGATGAAATACTTTGATGGTCATAATGATGTTTTATTAAAACTCCACTTAGAAGAAAATATAAATCCTGTTCATGAATTTTACAATGGCAATAATTTTTGTCAAATTGATTACCCTAAAATAATCAAATCTAACTTTAGTGGTGGTTTTTTTGCAATATTTGTACCTGACTCAAAACCAGATAATGATTTTTTTAATAGGATGAATAAAGACAGATATGACTTTCCTTTGCCAAATCAAATTTCAAGTAAATTTGCTTATGAATCTACTATGAATATGATCGATATTCTAAAAGATATTGAGAATAGTTCAAAAAATGAGATAAAAATCTGTAAATCAGGAAAAGAATTAGATTATTGTATAAAAAATAACAAAGTAGGTATTATTTTACATATTGAAGGAGCTGAATGTATTGATAAAGATTTTAACTCTTTAGACACTCTCTACAATTTAGGCTTAAGATCTATTGGGATTGTTTGGAGCCGAAATAATATTTTTGCATCAGGAGTACCTTTTAGTTTTCCAAGCTCACCTGATAGAGGTGCAGGCTTAACAAAAATTGGAATAGAATTAGTTAAATTATGCGATGAACGTAATATATTACTTGATTTATCGCATATAAATCAAAAAGGTTTTTATGATGTAGCTAATACATCTACAAAACCTTTAATTGCAACACATTCAAATGCTCATTTTATTACTAAACACTCAAGAAATTTAACTGATGATCAATTAAATGCGATTAAATCTTCTAATGGAATTGTGGGTATTAATTTTGCAACTGCATTTTTAAGAAAAGACGGAAAAATGCTGGAAGAATGTGCACTTACAAATATTACTGATCATTTAGAACATTTATTAAAAATTTTGGGTGAGGATAGAGTAGCTATAGGATCAGATTTTGATGGAGCCATAGTACCAAAAGAAATTAAAGATTTATCTGGTATAATAAATTTAGAAAACTATTTGTTTAATCAAGGATATAGCAAAAAATTGATAGAAAAAATTTTCTATAAAAACTGGCTTAATTTTTTAGTTCAAAACCTTATTTAATAATTTGCCTCCAATAAAAAGGCTTGACTTTAATTGTTCCTTTATAAAATTTATTTAATTTGAACGCAGATTTTTTAGTATCATGATATAATTTCTTTAATGAAATAATTGGATTTTTATCTGCATCAATTCTTAAATTATGCCAAATTTGAGGATTAGTAGATGCAATCATCAATGCTGATGACCATGAATTACCAAAAATTTCCTTAGTTTTTTTCTTAATAATCTTTTTTGATTTTGGCAATTGATAAGATATAGTTTTAATATGTCCACCAGCTTTATGTCCGGCAAGAATAGAATTTATTAATCTTAGAGAAAATTCCATTGAAGAATTATTTTCAAAATACTTAGCAGTTTCTTCTATTACTTTAAAAGAATCCATACAATTACCAGCAACAATATAATTTCTACCAATGATTGAAGATTTCACATCTAGCGTATCACTACCTGTCCAACAAAATTTTGAATTTTTTTTCCCGATGGCTATCATTTGTCTCATTTTTTTATTTTTATCTCTAGCAATGATAATTTCACCTCCTTTTTTGACACTTAAATTTTGATCTAATAATTGGAGTAAATGAATTCCGTTATCAACATTAACATATGCCTGTGTTGCAACAGCTCCATTTAAACTGACGTGAGGTACAAGACTTCCATATCCTGCTATATCTGTATAGCCGCATACACCAAAACTTCCAGAATTATCTTCCCTTGCAACAATTGATAAAGTCATTTTAGATATCTTTAAGTAATAACTACAGTTTTCCCTAATTGATTACCTTCTCCAATATATTTATGAGCTTCTACAATTTCATCCAAATCAAATGTTTTAGATATTATAGGTTTTAGATTACCTTTATTCATTTGATCATTAACCCAATCAACACCTTCTTTTCTCTGATCTTTAAAACGCATAGTATCAAATATGCTATGAAATCTTAGATGAATGCGTTTACCTAAAAGAGGTAACGTATAAATTTTTGAATAATCAAGATTTAAATTTCCATAATTCACTATCAATCCTCTTGCTTTAACAGTGTTAACTAATTTGACAAAATGTGATCCTCCGACGCAATCATAGGACAAATCAAAACCAACACCATGTGTAACATCTAAAATATTTTTTTCAAAATTTTCATCTTCAAGCGCAAGCACTTCATCATACCCAATTGATTTTAACTCTGTTTCTTTTTTAAGAGTTCTACTAACACCGATAGTTTTCAGACCAAAAATTTTTACTATTTGCATAGCGCCAATAGCTGCACTACTTGAGGCTCCAGTAATTAAACAGCATTTTCTTTCTTTAATGTCAGAGTTATAAACTAAGCCTCCCCAAGCAGTTAAATACTGACACCACGCTGCGGCTGCTTCTTCAAATGTCTGATGAGAAATTTTTTTTGTTAATGTCCAATCTGGTACAATAGCTGAGTCACCATACGTACCATATCTATTAATAGAATCATTCGTCCAAAAATCATTATTATTCCATGAAAGAAAAGGAATTGCGCATACTTCGTCATCTTCTTTATAATCAGTTACATTTTTGCCAATGGTATCTACGATTCCAGAAGCCTCAATTCCTATTCTAGAAGGAAGATCTGGTTTACCCACATATCTTCCCTCTCTTAACATGACCTCAGCCTGATTCAGACCAAGTGCTTTAACCTTAATTCTAACTTCATTTTCTCCAGGTTCTTTGATTTCCTCATTTGAGATAGATAAAACTTCTGGACCACCAAATTTTGAAAATCTAACAATTCTATTTTTCATAAATTTTAATTAGCTACTTTCAATTTTGGTTTACTAAAACCAACCATTCCTTTTTCTGGAGGTTGAGGATAACATTTTTTACTTTGAGCTAATTTTAATTTAGCACAAACATAAGCTGTATTGACTGCTAATGGAATAGGATCAATAACGGGAACATCATAACCTTCATTTTTTAATTTAGTTTGTAATGCATCAGCACAGCCAAACAAACCTGTGCACCCAAAAATTATTACATCAGCATTATGATTTTTAATCGCATCTATTGATTTTAATTTTAATTCTTCAACAGTTGCATTTAAATCATCCTCTAGTTCTAAAACTGGAATATCAACAGCTTTTACGCAAGCTAATTTAGATGGAACGCCGTATAAAAGTGCTTGATTTTCAAATTGAGGAATTAACCTATCAAGAACAGTTACAACTGTAAACTTATGACCCAACATACTTGCATAATGCATTGCTGTTTCGCAAGGACCAATTACTGGAATTGAAACACATTCTCTTGCACCTTTTAAACCTGGATCACCCATACAGTCTATAACTGCCGCATCACAACCTTCATTCTCAGCATCAACAATTTTTAAGATAGTATCTGGTTGAGACATTGCTTCCTCATATTCACATTCAATTGAATTTGGTCCAATATCAATACCTTGTGCAGAAACCTTAAGAACATTAGAAGTCATTAAATCTAGATGTTCATTTTTTCTTAATCCTTTTGCAGTAATTGGAGTTACTAATTTTACATGTATACTCATTTTTATTCTCCTTATTAATTTACAACTTTCAATTTTGGTTTACTAAAACCAACCATTCCTTTTTCTGGAGGTTGAGGATAACATTTTTTACTTTGAGCTAA
>PTKX01000026.1 GCA_002938195.1 Alphaproteobacteria bacterium MarineAlpha5_Bin7
GAAATTGGTTATAACTCTGCAGTAATTGGTGCTTCTGATTTTTATTCAGCTGAGACAAAAGCGCTTGCTCAAGCTATATACCCAGGGGACACAGCTTCTAAGCTTAATCCATGGCCACCTGAGCCACCTTGGTATGCTGATGCGAGAGCAGAATACGCAAACAAGTTTGAAACTGCGTAATTAAGTTAATCACTAATTATTAGCGTCCTGTTTAAACAGGACGCTTTTTTAAATAGTTTTTATGTTTAATTTTGGTAAACTAATCATTTATTAGGAATACAATATGAGCGCTGATGTAGAATTGCAGAATATTTCAGTAACTTTTGGAAGTTTTTATGCTGCTAAAAATGTTAGTGTTAAAATTAAACAAGGTGAATTTTTTAGTTTTTTAGGACCTTCTGGGTGTGGAAAAACAACATTGTTACGAGCAATATCTGGCTTTTTAGATCCTTCAGAGGGGAAGGTACTGATTGGTGGACAAGATATGGCAGGTATTGGTCCAAACAAAAGACCTACGTCATTAATATTTCAAAATTTAGCTTTATTTCCTCTTATGACTGTAGCTGATAACATTGCCTTTTCATTAGAAGTTAGAGGTACAGGAAAAATCGAAAGACGAAAAAGAGCAGATGAACTTCTTGAATTAATAGCTCTATCTGGTCAAGGAGATAAAAAAGTTCATGAACTATCAGGTGGTCAAAGACAAAGGGTAGCTATAGCAAGAGCATTGGCTATAGAACCAGAAGTTTTATTACTTGATGAGCCTCTTTCAGCTTTAGATTTAAAATTACGTCAAAAAATGAGAACAGAATTAAGAGCAATTCAAAAAAGAGTAGGTATTACTTTTATTTATATAACTCATGATCAAGGTGAAGCTTTAACTATGTCAGACAGAGTAGCAGTAATGAATGAAGGCGAATTAGAGCAGGTAGGATTATGTGATGATGTTTATGATTATCCTAATACCCCTTTTGTTGCTACTTTTGTGGGCGAAAATAATCCTTTTTATGCCAAAGTTTTATCAATAAATAAAAATGAAGTTAAAGTTGAATCGCAAGGAAATACATTTGTTGCAACTGCTGGGAAAATTAATGAAAATCAAAATCATTCTTTTACAATAGGAGATGAAGTAATAATGTTTATTAGACCAGAATCAATTTTTATTAAGAATGAAAATAATAAATTAGATAATAATTTTTCAGCAAGTGTAAATACTATTGAGTTTGAGGGCAATCTTAAAAATATTTATCTAAAAATAAATTCTAATATGGACGTCAGATTTAGTGTTCCAAACGCAGTAGACACAAGTGAACTTTCAAGCAACAAAGATGTTGAATTAACTTTTTCCTCAAAAAAGGCAGTTGTGCTTCCAAAGGGCTCACTTGCTGTTGATTAGATTGAATTTGTAAATGAATTCTTTTTTTAACAAAAATGGTCCATTAATTTCAACATATTTTATAATTGCTATAGTTTTTTGGTTAATTTTTCTAATTATAATACCTCAGCTTTATATGTTGGATTTGTCATTCAGACCAAATCTACCCCCTTTATTAAGAGGAGGTCCTGACGACGTTCATACTCTTGTACATTATAAACATTTTATTTTTGGATCTGAAACAAGCGCAGATGCATATAATTATGTTGATATAGGTGTTTTTTTAAACACAATTTTTACTGCTATTATGGTTACAATAATTAATCTATGTTTTTGTTATCCCATTGCCTTTTATATGGCTAAAGTTGCAAAACCTAACTCAGCAAGACTTTTAATTGTAGCTCTCATAATTCCATTTTGGATTAATGAACTATTACGCTCTTTTGCTCTTCGTATTTTATTTGCAGGAGAGGGGGTTATAAATAATATTTTAATAGGAACAGGTTTAATAGATGCTGGAATTAATTTTATAGCTTTAGACATTGCTTTGTATACAGGTCTTACTTATGCATATATTCTTTTAATGATTTTCCCATTATATAATGCCATTGAAAGTTTAGATACTAATCAACTTGAAGCTGCTAAGGATTTAGGATCATCTACAATTCGGACACATTGGAGAATAGTTATTCCTCATGCTAAAGCAGGTATTGCTTCTGGCTGCACAATGGTTTTTATGTTAACCGCGGGGGCTTTAGCAACACCAGTAGTATTAAGTAGTCCAAATACATATTGGTTTACTCAACTAATTTACCAATGGTTTAATATGAATGACAATTGGTCAAGAGGATCAGCTTATTCAATCTTATTGTTATCAGTTTCAGTTATCTTTGTTTTATTAATGATGCGTTTATTTAAAGTTAAAATTGGTGAAATAGTTCGATGAGATCGCAACATTTTTTAAATATTTTATTAGGAATATATATTTTTATTTTTTTAATGTACTTATTCGGACCATTATTAATTATGAGTGTTACTGCTTTTAATTCAGCAGAATTTCCTTCAATAACACCTTGGGAATGTTTTAGTTGGAGGTGGTTCCAGGAAGGCAAAATTGCTTATGATGGTCAACATTTGGCCGGTCTTTCCACAGATTGGCGACTTCATGACGGATTAATAAAAAGCTTAATGATTGGTTTAGGTGTGGTGGTTTTATCTGTACCAATAGGGATGGCAGCATCAATTGTTTTAACACAAGTGCATAGCAGATTAAGAACTATATTTTATTCAGTTTCAATAATGCCAGTTTTGTTTCCTGGAGTTATCATAGGTATTTCTACTGTTGTTTTATGGGATAGAATTGCAACCATTGGAGGGGAAGGATTTATAGCAGACATTGGCCGTAATGGAATTTTTTTAACCATTCTTGGTCAAACATGCTTTATATCTACTTATTGCTTTCTTATTTTTGTTGCCCGTTTACAACGATTTGATCAAACACAAGAAGAAGCTGCTTTAGATTTAGGAGCAACTCAAACGCAAGTATTTTTTAAAATCTTAATTCCATATCTCATGCCAGCAATTGCTTCCGCTGCTGTAATAGCTTTTTTAGCGTCCTTCGAAAATTATAATACAACAGTTTTTAGTATATTGTCTGATCAGACTTTAACAACAGTCATAGCCTCAAAAGTTCGTCTTGGCATTAGTCCTGCTATTAGTGCCCTTGCTTTAGTAATTATTGCCTTAACGCTAGTTGCTGCAGTTGTATATGAAGTTTTACGAAGAAGGGAAGATAGAAGAAAAAAAGAAAGACAAGATCAATTAATATATGAACAAACTAAAGATAGTAGATTAAAAAAAGAACCAACTTCCTCTTTCAAAGTCCCAAGATTTATTTTTGTTGTAATATTATTTTTTATTTTGGGTATTTTTGGATTTAATCAGCTAGTAAAAAATGATCTTTACGGACCTGAGTGTGTTGCGGCAGCAGAGTCTGCAAAGAAATCTAATTTTGCTGAACAATTGAAATTACTACAACAAAATGCTGATACTGTTGATGAAAAGTCATTAGAAGGTGGTAATTTAGGTGGAAATCAGGACTACGGGGATATCTTTGGAGATGAAAATTTATTCAAGGATTTTGGTGGATTCGATACAAAGGAAGATTAATTGGTTTTTGTCATTGTACACAGTATCTCAAAAGCTATCGTTGCTCCAACTAGTGACGTCATGTTATTTAAATCAAAAGGAGGAGATATCTCTACAACATCAGCTCCAACAAAATTAGCTTTATTTAATTGTCTAATAATTAACTGAGCTTCTCTAACACTAAAACCACCTACTTCAGGAGTGCCTGTACCTGGCGCAAAAGTTGGATCAATACCATCGACATCAAAAGTTAAATAAGCTGGAGTATCACCTAAAACATCATTAATAATCTGCATAGATTTTTCAAAACCATTATTATAATATTCATCAATAGTAATGATTGTTACTCCCTGCTCTTGTGCCCACTTCATATCTGCAGGATCATAAAGTGATCCGCGAATACCAAGCATTACATATTTTTTTGGATCAACTAAATTTTCTTCTATTGCTCTTCTAAAAGGAGTTCCATGTGTATATTTATATCCCCCAAAATATGAATCCCAAGTATCAGAATGTGAATCAAATTGAAATAAACCAATTGGTCCATCTTTAGCCAGAGCTCTCAATATCGGAAGAGAGATTAGATGATCTCCTCCTATAGATAATGGGATTGTATCGGTTTTTTTAATATTCATGTAAAATTTTCTTATTCTTTTCAAAGAATCATCTAGGTCAATAGGGTTAACAGGACAATCTCCAATGTCTGCAATATTAAATTTATCATAAGGACTTTTCAGTGAAACAGGGTGATATAATCTTACCAATGATGAAGCATTACGCACTTCTCTTGGTCCATGTCTAGCACCTGGTCGATTAGTAGTGCCTCCATCCCACGGAACACCACAAATGCAATAATCAAGAGAATTTAAATCTTTGATTACAGGCAGTCTAAAAAAAGTTGCTACATCAGCAAATCTTGGAGTTGTCATGCCTTCTGTAGGTTTTATTTTATTTTTCATAAGAAAGTTGAATTATCGATATTAATACATTAATTTGTATAACAGTAAATATCTCATTATATGATACGCAATAAATGCAAGTAGATTACTATTATACCTTAATGTCACCCTGGGCATATTTTGGAGCTCCCAGATTTTACTCTTTACAACAAAAATATAAATTTAAAATTAATCATCTCCCATTAGATATTTTAAAGCTTTTTTCTTTGTCAGGAGGACTGCCATTAGCAAAAAGAGCAGAACAAAGAAAAACTTATCGTATTATGGAATTAAAAAGATGGAAGCATAAATTAAATATGCCAATAAATATTTCTCCAAAATATTTTCCTCCAAGCAATGTTTCAAAAGCTTCTGCAATGATATTATCAATAGAAGATCAGGATAAACAAAATGCATTTAGCTTTTCATGTTTAGAAAATATATGGGTAAATGAAAAGGATATTGGTAATGAAAAAAATTTAATAGATATTTGCAATGACTTGAACATTGATCATGATAAGTTATTAAAAAATATAGATAATAAAATAAATTTATATGAATCCATAGCTATATCAGCAGCACAAAAAAATATTTTTGGATCACCCACATATGTAGTTGATAAAGAAATTTTTTGGGGTCAGGACAGACTAGAATTGCTTGAAGAATTTATTCATAATTAAATGAATTTTTCAAAATTACCAAATAATCTAACTAAACCTAAAGATGATGGAGCTTGTAATCATTTATTAAATAAAAAAATTCCTGAAATTTCTCTTCCAAATCAAAAAGGTAATTTATTAAAATTGAACCGAGATGATACGTTTAGATTAATTATTTATTGTTATCCAATGACTGGAAATCCTAAAAAAACTTTACCTGAAAATTGGAATAATATACCTGGGGCCTCAGGATGTACGCTTCAAAATTGTTCGTTTAGAGATAATTATGAAAAATTTATTAATCTAAATGCTATTCCTATCGGAGTTTCTACGCAAACGGTAGATGAAATTAATGAAATGACAAATAGACTTTTAATTCATTATGATGTTTTAAGTGATGCAAACTTAAGATTTACTAATATTTTAAAATTACCTACTTTTAAAGTTTATGATAAAATTTTTTTAAAGAGACTAACCTTGATTGTTAAGAATTCGGTAATTAAACATTGTTTTTACCCCATCTTTCCACCAGATTTACATTTCCAAGAAGTAATTAAATGGTTAGAAAGGAATTGATGTTTATTAAAAAAATTTTATTTTTTCTGTTTTTATTATTTAGTTTTAGTATCAATGCTGAAATTAGTATAGATCAATGGGAAGATGATACTAAGACTTATAAAGATCTCATTGATGAAGGTTATGAAATTAAAGCATATGACACTAGCACGATTAAATCTGATAGTGGCATCATGTTAATACTATTTGTGACTGTTCTTCAAAAAAATAATCAAGTTTATGAATGTCAAGAATATCAAACACTTGATCAATCTCTTCAAACTTTAGACCTATCTTTTATTTGCAGGAAACTAGTACAACCTTATAATATTGGGGTAGGAACTTAAAATTTTTTATAATTTAATAAAAACCATTGCAATGCAATTAAGGATAATCCATTAATAATTGTATTATTATTAAGCATTTCCTTTATTTCATTTACTGAGTAACATTTAGCTAAAATATCTTCATCCTCTTGAGTTTGACCCGTTATTCTAAAACCTTTAAAAGATTTAACTTCTCCTAGATATAAATGGTAATATGATTCTGAAGCACCTGGAGATGGAAAAAAAGATACTATTTTTTTAACCTTTTTAATTGCACAACCTGTTTCTTCTTTACATTCTCTTCTTGCAGCCTCTATGGGCTTTTCATGTTTATCTACTATTCCTGCAACTATTTCATTAATCATCGGATTTATTTTTTGTTTCAAAATACCCGTTCTAAATTGATTAATTAAAATAATTTTTTTATTTTTTGGATCGTATGGTAGAACAGCTGCTACTTCTGATCCACTAAAAATTTCTCTTTTTAAGATTTTAGTCCATTTACCGTTGTGTTTTTTATGTTTTAAAGTAATTTCATTAAGATTAAAAAAACCTTTGTAAAGATTTCTTTTTTTTATAATTGAATAATTGTTACTCATTTAAATTATTGTTTTGTTTAAATTAATTATAATCTATATACTTTTAATAATATATGTCTAAAGCATTAATTGGCGCAGGTTGTTTTTGGGGGGTAGAAGAATACTTTAGAAATCTCGGAGGTATAAAAAAAACTCAAGTAGGATATTCAGGTGGAAAAACAACTAATCCTACATATCAAGAAGTTTGTGTAGGTGATACAGAACATGCCGAAGTTGTATTGCTTAACTTTGATAACAATATTATTACTTTTAATGAAATTATAAATAATTTTTGGAAGTGTCATGATCCTACTCAACTAAATAGACAGGGTTTTGATATTGGTTCTCAATATAGATCTGTCATATTTTATTATGATATAGAGCAAAAAGAAATTGCTGAAAATTTAAAAAAAGAATTGCAAAAAATTACAACTAAAGAAATCGCTACAGAAATTTCTGAAGCTAAAGAATTTTTTTTAGCTGAAGATTATCATCAATGTTTTATTGCAAAAAAAAAATTGTAAAATAATTTTTCATTATTTATTTTTTTTTAATTATTTTATCATTATAAGTTATCCTTAATATATGATTATTGATTTTTTATATTCATTAATTATTGGTTGGATAATATTATTTATTTTTTGGTTAATTATTATTGGTTTTATTTGGCTCAGAAAACCACCAAATTCAATATTAACTAAACAAATTACTATTAGATCAATTTCTTTCTTTATTATTGTATTATTGATAATGCTTGTTTTTCTATTAGCCGATTCGTTTTAGTAGTTATAAAATGAGATAAGAAACAACTATATATAGTGTATGCTTATTTTTTAATACTAACATATTGATAATTAGGCATAATTATCAATTGAGCCTTGATAATAAATAATATGCAACATATAACTAAATACAACAATATTGAATAATTTCATATTTTTTAGGATTTAATAAAACAAGGATAGATTTATGTCGATTATCGGTGATTATTTTAAGCAGCACAAAGTTACACACACTTTTGATAGCTGTCAGTGGCCAATAGGTGATCCGCAAGAAAA
Organism: Alphaproteobacteria bacterium MarineAlpha5_Bin7; assembly: GCA_002938195.1. Lineage (GTDB taxonomy): Bacteria > Pseudomonadota > Alphaproteobacteria > HIMB59 > MarineAlpha5-Bin7. Next base: position 7,638 of record PTKX01000026.1, read on the forward strand.
GGATTTCCATTTTTGTGCAGCTGATACTGTTTCAGGTAAACCCTATTGTCAAGAGCACTGTGATATTGCTTATATTGATGAAAAAGAATTAAAAAAAGAAAAAGAAGCGCAAAAGCAAAAAAGAATTGCAGCTTAGTAATTTTTCAAGGATTTAAAAAAGCTACATTATCTGTAGCTTTTTTTTACTTTTATTTTCAATTATATTTTTTTTTTATGATATATTATTATTGAGACAAAATGCTTTATTCAATTTTAAAAAAAATACCTTTTAAGGGTAAAATTGAAATAGTTGATTCAAATAATAAAGTTCATACTTTTGGATCAGGCTCACCTTATTCAAGAATACGTTTTGCAAATAAGTCTATTGAAAGAAAAATTTTTTTTAATCCAAGCCTATACATTGGAGAAGGTTATATGGATGGAGAAGTTATTATTGAAAAAGGAACGATAGAAGATTTATTAAACATAATTACTGCATGTTACGACGATTTTGTTGTGAACAATTTTTTCTTTAGAATTTATGAAAATATATCAAGTTTTTTAAAACCATTGCATCAAATAAATAAAGTTTTCCAATCAAAAAAAAATGTTGCACATCATTATGATATTAATGAAAATTTATATAAATTATTTTTAGATAAAGATATGCAATATTCTTGTGCATATTTTCACAATGACAATATGACTTTAGAGCAAGCTCAATATGATAAAAAAAAACATATAATCAATAAGCTGAGAATTGAAGAAGGCATGAGGGTACTAGATATCGGTTGTGGTTGGGGTGGACTAGCTTTGCAAATTGCTAAAGAGACTGGCGCTTACGTAAAAGGAATTACTTTGTCAGAGAATCAATTTTCCACTGCCCAAAAAAGAGCTCAAGAAGAAGGTTTAAGTGATAAAGTAGAGTTTGCATTACAAGATTATAGGCAAGAAGAAAATACATATGACAGAATAGTTTCAGTAGGCATGTTTGAACATGTTGGCGTTAAGTACTTCCCAAGTTTTTTTTCAAAAACATACGACATTTTGAAAGAATCAGGAATATTTTTGCTTCACACAATTGGGCAAAAAGGTCAACCAACTGCAACAAGCCCATGGATTAGAAAATATATATTTCCAGGAGGATATATTCCTTCGATGTCAGAAATAATTAATGTTTGCGAAAAACAAAAAATAATTATTAGCGATATAGAAATATTACGCCTTCACTATGCTCATACTTTAACAAGATGGTATAGAAATACACTTGAACACAAGGAAAAAATCATCAAAATGTTTGATGAACGTTTTTTTCGTATGTGGGAATTTTATCTTTTAGCCAGTAAATATTCTTTTATAAATATGGGCAATGTAGTTTTCCAAGTGCAAATAGCTAAAAATATCAACAACTTACCACCTACTAGAAACTATATTTATAACTAAATTAGTATTTTTGTCACAATTATGCTTTAATTTAATTTAATTATCTTACTTACTTAATTTGATATATCTCTAATAATTAGGTAGAGTAGATATTTGCGGGGGAAGAATGCAAGGTTCATTGAATCAATACTTATTAAGGGTTTTGATATTTATTTTTTTAGTATTAGTTATCGTTATTTTTGTTTATCCTGTATTACAATCTGCCTTTCTTTCAAATATTTATATTAACTCTATCATTATTCTTTCCTTAATTTTTGGCTTAAGTTTTTGTATTTACAATTTGCAAGTAATGCAAAACCAATACTCAGCCTTGGCTGCCTTCAATATTCATAAAACACCAGAAATATTTATGAATAAGCAAGCTCCAATTAAAAACTTAATTCATGAATTACATGAAGCAGAAGGCAATTATACTTTTAGGTCTTCAAAGGTTGATAAAATATTAGAAAATATTGACATGTCGTTAAATAGTATACGCGAAACTTCTAGATATTTAGTTGGACTTTTAGTTTTTTTAGGACTTCTTGGAACATTTTGGGGGCTATTAAAAACAATTGGTTCAGTTGGAAGTGTCATAGGAGGACTGGGTATAGATGACACAAATGTTGCAGGTTTTTTTAATAGTTTAAAAGATGGATTAAATGCACCTCTTCAAGGCATGAGTATTGCTTTTAGCAGTTCCTTACTTGGTTTAGCTGGTTCACTTATTTTAGGTTTTGTAGATTTACAATTAGGACAAGCCCAAACTAGATTTTCACAGTTTGCAGAAAAAATAATTTTAAGCAATAGCTCTCCTGATTTTAGCAAGCTAGACTCATCAAATGAAAAAAATACAATTAATGCAATTCAGAGAATTTATGATAACCTTGATAACTTAGTTTTTGTTTTAAAAGAAAATTCTGAAAGTCAGAAACAAATTTTTTCATACATTAAAGCCTTATCAGAACAACTAAATCGAATTAATACAAATTCGAAAGAACAAGATAAAAAACTTTCAAATTTTTTATCTACGCAACTTAATACTCAATCAAGTATTTCACAATTAATTTCACAGTTAACAAAAGAAGGATTGATTGATTCATCTACCAAAAAAAATTTAATAAATTTGGACAAAGGAATTCAAAAATTGATTATTCTAAATGAAAAAAATAACCAGTCTAATCAAGAGGTTGTGCTTGATGCTAAGACAAAAAAATTCTTTGAAAATATTCATAAAAATCTTCAGGTCTTAGTATCTAAGTCAAAAAAATAATATGGCATCACGCTCCATAAGAAACCGGCTTTATGAATCTTCTAATATTTGGCCCGGGTTTGTAGATGTTTTAGCTACTTTATTAATTGTAATTATATTTGTTTTAATGGTTTTTACAGTATCTCAAATTTATTTAAGTGATGCAATATCAGGTAGAGATAAAGCTTTAGAAGATTTAAAATTGCAGATTAACGAGTTATCCAAAATTTTAGTTTTAGAAAGCAAGGAAAAAGAGCGAGCATTAACTGATTTGTCAAAAACTGAATCTGAATTAAAATCTGAACAGGAATTAACGCAATCTTTAGAAACTGAAATAGCTCAAGATAAATCAACTATTACTAGACAAGAGTTAAACATCTCTCTCCTTTCAGTGCAAATAGATCAATTGTTAAATGAATTAAAAATTGTTGCAAAAGCATTAGAAACTTATGAGGGGATGGATCTCGCGTCCATAGATACACAAGGATTAGGAGAAAGAATCAATAGAGCTTTAGCAACTAGAATAGAACAATTAAACACAATGAACGATAAATTATTATTATCGCAACAAGAAACACAAGAACAATTAAATATTGTAAAAGGTTTAAATGAAAATTTGATGGCAATAAATGAAAGCTTAGGATTAGAAGACGCTGATTTAATTCAACAACTCGAAGCGATTAGAAATACAAATACTGAATTAGCTCTAACCAATCAAGAATTAATTTTAGCAAATAATAATCTAAAAGCTATTAATGAATCTCTGGGCTTAGAAGATGCCGGATTGATTGAACAACTAGATGCAATAAGAAATAAAAATAATGAATTAGCACAATTAAATAATAAACTTATTTTAAATGAAGAAGAACTTCAAAAGCAAATACAACAATATCAAGAATTAACAGAGGAATTGATAACCCTTAATGAAAGTTTGGATCTTAAGGATAAAACTTTATTAGAACAACTTGATCTTATTAAAAACAAGAATACTGAATTAGCAAAATTAAATGAAAATTTAATTCAAAAAGACACTACTATTTTTGACTTACGAGGGAAGATACTTGAATTAAATAATATTTTATCTCTTGGTGAAGAAACACAATTATCACAGCAAGCAGAAATTAAGACTTTAAGTCAAAAAATATCAATATTAGAATCTGAAAAAGCTGGAAGTATTGATAAACAAACAGATATTGAAAATTTAGAATTAAAAATAGCAAGTTTAGAAAAGGAGAATCAAGCTATTATAGAAAATTCTAACCAAGATATATTAGAGGCTCAATTGAAAGCAAGTTCAACTTTAGATCAAGTTAAATTTTTATCTAATGAAATTGAAATTTTGAAAAATGAAATTAATATATTGAATGCTGCACTTGAATCAAGTGAACAAAATGTTCTAACAAAAGAACTTAAAATTGAAGTTTTAGGTGAAAGACTTAACAAAGCTTTAACTTCTAAAGTATTTGAATTACAAAAATATAGGTCGGAATTTTTCGGTCGTTTACAAGCTTTATTGGGGGAGCGAAAAGATATTAAAATTGTTGGGGATAGATTCATTTTTGAATCGGAATTATTATTTGATTCTGGTTCTGCTACTTTACAAACTGAAGGTAAAAACAAGTTAAAACAAATAGGTTTAACATTAAAAGAGACCACTATTACAATTCCTAATGATATTGATTGGATCATTCAAGTTGAAGGGCATACTGATAAGAATCCTATAAATACTTCTCAATTTCCATCTAATTGGGAACTTTCTACAGCAAGGGCTAATACTGTTTTAAAATTGCTTCTTGAGCTCGGTTTTGAACCTAAACGCTTATCTGCTGCAGGTTATGGAGAATTTTATCCAATTTCAGAAGGTGAATCTCTTTTAGATTTTCAACAAAATAGAAGAATTGAATTAAAATTAACATCGAGATAATTGTCATAAATTGAACACAAAAATGATTATTAAATTATTCATGAATATAAAATTTATCATTTTTTCATTGATTTTTTTAATTTCTTTTCAGCTAAATGCAGCATGTGAAGATCAACCTTCAAATGAAGTTGATTGGACAAATTGTAATTTTGTTGAAGAGGTTGATTTATCCGGAGTCACTCTCTCTGCGGCAAAAATGACAGGCGTTAATCTAGCTCTTGTTAATCTCGAAAAGTCACAAATAAATAATGCAGACATGTCTTATGGAAATTTTATTTTTGGAAATTTTAATAATTCAAATTTATTTTCTTCAATTATGCAATACGCAAATTGCAATAATGCTAATTTTGATAATGCCAATTTAGCAAAAGTTAATTTTGAAGGCGCTAATTTATTTATGGCATCATTTAAAGGGGCAAACTTATTTGAAGTTAATTTAACTGGCGCAAATATTACCAATGCTATTTTTGAGGAAGCAAATTTATCACATGCCATTTGGGTTGATGGAAAAAAATGTGCTTTAGGTTCTGTTGGTAAATGCGATTAATTGTTATTTTTTTTTTTTTAACCGGTTGTACACTTAGTTCAGTAAATAAAATAAGCAATTCCAATGAAAATAAAGCTTCAGTTACCTATTCTGGAGAAAGTAGTAATAGTATCACTATAAATAATTAGTTTACTTTTAATATATTTATTATACTGCATTTTTCTAATAAATATTCTCTAATTATAAGAATGATAAAATGCCATCTTCGAACTTATATCTCAAAGGTTTTTTTCTAGTTTTTTTTGCTGGATTATTTTGGAGTTTTGGAGCTCCTACTGTTCGCTATATGATCAATGGTCATGATTTTGTTTTTCATTATTTGTTTTATAGAGGATTATCAATTGCTATTATTTTGATTTTGTACTTAATTTTCACAGAAGGTTTTTTATTTTATAAAAATTTTTTTAAAATTGGAATATCTGGAGTGTTAGGTGGAATCTTTCTAAGCACCGCATTTATTGGTTTTATTTTTTCAATTACTATGACTACAGCTGCAGTAACATTATTTATGTTAGCAACTATGCCTTTTATAGCAGCTATACTTGGATTTATTATTTTAGGAGAAAAGTTAAAAATTGTTACTTTATTTACAATGGTTATAGCTTTCGTAGGAGTTGTAATAATGGTTTATAATGATTCAATTGGAGGAAGTATCTTGGGGGCTCTAATTGGATTTATTTCAGCAACAGGTTTTGCCTGTTATACAATTACAATACGTTGGAAACCGGAAACTCCAAAGTTTACAACTGTTGTACTTGCTGGTATTTTCTGCTCAATTTTTTCTTTTGTTGTATTAGGTGCATCAGCAGAACCTTTAAAACAAATGCCAAATATTAATTCATACCTAAGCATTTTACACGGCATCTTAGTTGCTTGTGGTTTAATTCTATATAGCATGGGTGCAAGGTACTTGCCTTCTGCTGAACTAACCTTGCTATCTTTGATGGAGGTGGTGGGAGGTGTTTTATGGGTATGGATTCCTATATTTGGTATTAATGAAGTTCCAAGTTTTACCATTATTATTGGTGGATCTATTATTACTATTGCAGTATTAATTCACGGTTTTGCTGCAAGTAGAAAAAGAGAGCCTGTAACCTTATAATTATAACTTATTTACTGAAAATTTTTAAGAAAAAGTAGACTAATTGATAATTTTAAAAAATTTAATTATCAAAAAATATAAAATATTATTTTTTTTGTGAATTAGCTTGTTTTTATTAATTTTTTTAATTTTTTTTATTAATAATGTTATTAAGTAAATAATATGGATAATTTTCTAGAATCAATAATATCAAGAGACCCCGCGGCTAAATCTAAAATTAGTGTTTTATTAACCTACCCTGGAGTAAAAGCAGTATTTTTACATAATATTGCTAATAAATTGTGGAAAATGAACCTTAATTTGCTTGCTAGAATTGTTTCACAGACAAGTCGTTTTTTTACAGGTATTGAAATTCATCCTGCAGCTAAAATTGGCAGAAATCTATTTATTGATCATGGTATGGGTGTGGTCATAGGAGAAACATCTGAGATAGGAGATAATGTAACTCTATACCATGCAGTTACTCTAGGAGGCGTCTCACCAAGCATTGATAGCGCTAATCAAAGATCATTAAAACGTCATCCTACTCTTAAAAATGATGTAGTTGTGGGTTCAGGTGCACAAATTTTAGGGCCAATTAGTGTGGGTGAAAATGCTAAAGTAGGAGCTAACGCTGTTGTTACAAAAGACGTACCTAAGGATGCTGTTATGGTAGGTATTCCAGCAAAAAATATTAACAAGGATGAGTCAATTAAAGATGAAAAATTTAGACCTTACGGTGTTAAAGTAGATTAATTATTTATGAAAAATACTTATAGTAATGTTTTAGAAAGTATAGGCAATACACCTTTAATAAAATTGCAAGGACCCTCCTCACAAACAAATTGTAATATTTATGGAAAAGCTGAATTTTTAAATCCTGGTGGATCAATAAAAGATCGAGCAGCTTTAGCTATAATTAAGGAAGCAGAAGAAAAAGGTACAATCAAAAAAAATGGAACTGTGGTGGAAGGAACTGCAGGTAATACAGGTATAGGTTTGACATTAATAGGAAATGCAAAAGGTTATAAAACAATTATAGTTATGCCAGAAACACAAACTCAAGAAAAAATAGACACTCTCAAAACTATGGGTGCAGATGTTAAATTAGTGCCTGCAAAACCATATAAAGATCCGGGTAATTATGTAAAAATTTCTGCACGTATAGCAAGTGAACTCTCAATGAACACTAATGAAGGAGTGTTGTGGGCAAACCAATTTGACAATACTGCTAACTATTTAGGGCATTATAATACAACTGGCCAAGAAATATGGAGTCAAACCAATGGCAATATAGATGGTTTTGTTTGTTCTTCTGGAACAGGGGGAACTATTGCTGGAGTAGGCAAAGCTTTAAAAGAAAAAAATGAAAAAGTTCAAATTGTTTTATCAGATCCAAAGGGTTCAGCTTTGCATAATTATATTCAATCGAAGGAATTGATTTCTGAAGGGGGGTCAATAACTGAAGGTATTGGTTCTAGTCGTATTACTTCTAATTTTGCTGAAGCTATAGTAGATAATTCATATTCTGTTAATGATAATGAGGCTTTAAGTATATTATATACTTTAATGGAAAAAGAAGGATTATTTTTAGGTACAAGTTCCGGAATCAATGTGGCTGGAGCAATTAAATTAGCAAAAGATCTGGGCCCAGGCAAAACTATAGTTACTATTTTATGTGACAAATCAGATCGCTATCATAGTAAAATTTTTAATAAGAAATTTTTATTAGAAAAAAAATTACCTACTCCTAATTGGTTGTAATTTTTTTATTTAATATGTAAGTCTTTTGAAAAATTACAGAATAATTCGGATCCTGTTTCTGTTACTCTAATTGACTCAGATGATTCTACTCCCCAGTCTCCAAATTGCATAACAGCTATCATATGAAATGTTATATTGGGTTGTAAAATAGTTTTATCATCTTTTGCAATATTTAATGTTTGTTCTCCCCAATCAGGCGGATAACCAATACCAATAGAATAACCAGTTCTAGATTCTTTTTTAATATTATATTTGTCTAGTATTGCCCAAAATTTTTGAGCAACGTCATTAGCAGTATTTCCTGGCTTGATTGCTGAAATTCCAGAATTTAAAGCTTCATTGGTAGCTTTCATTGCATCAATTTTTTCTTGATCTGGTTTCCCTAATAAAACCGTTCTAGCTAAAGGAGCATGATATCTTTTATGAACTCCAGAAATTTCTATAATAGATGCTTCACCTTCAATAAATTTGTTATCTTTCGCAGTTAAGTGGGATGAGGAAGTTCCTTTTCCTGTAGGCAGTACTATTGGAAGTCCAGTATATTCCCCTCCAAATTGCTCAGTTCCCTTATATAAAGTTTTTTGAATTTCTGCTACAGCATCGCATTGTCTGATTCCAGGATTTATGTTTTCAATTGCTGTTTTCATTCCTTTTTCAACAATCAATCCAGCTGATTTCATATAACTAATTTCTGCATCAGATTTAATTAATCTAACCCAATTTACTAATCTATTAGAGTCTATTAATTTTGCATTAGGAAGACCTTGTTTAATTTTTTCATAACAAAAGGCTGTAAAATAATGAGCATCCATTTCTAAACCAATTTTTTTATTACCCCACTTCTTATCTTCAAAAATTTCTACAAGATAATCATAAGGGTGAAGAGGCCACATATGAATATACTTTTCAGGATAGGGGATAATATTCTTTTCACTTAAATATGTTGTTATGCGTGCTCCATTTGCATCTTGCGCTCTTAAAAAACATATAGGCATTTCTTCATCTATATTAATCAAAACGCATTGAGGCATATAAAAAGAACAGGCATCATATCCTGTTAAGTAATTCATGTTAGCCGGATCTTGAGAAATTAAAATATCAATACCTTTTTTTTGCATTGAAACTTTTACTTTTTTAACTCTTTGTTTATATTCTTTTAATTCAAAAACTTTCATGATTACTAATTAATTATTGGAATTGTTTTTGGAGTGCGAGAAGACAATCTTTCATACCCATCTTTTGTAATTAGAATATTTTCTTCTTGAACAATCATTGTTCCTGGCGCGTATTCAAGACAAGGCTCAATAGCTATTATCATATTTTCTTTAAGCAGAGTATTATCATTTGACATTATGCTAGGAGGTTCAGTCAATTGTAATCCTAAACCGTGTCCCATTCGACCAACACTATTAGAGACAGGACAATTTTTATTTAATATTTTTAACATAGCATTATTTATATCAGCACATGTGTTTCCTGGTTTTGCTTTTTCCATTCCTATTTCAGCTGCTTCCCAAAGAATATCATATGCTAATATTGCACTTTTAGGTAAATTTCCAAAACCAAAGTTACGATCAAAATCACAAAAATATCCATCTATAGTAGAACCTGTGTCGATAATAAGAATATCGCCTTCATCAACTTTTTTTTCTGTTGGATTGGAAATAATTTGGCTGTATCCTCCAGGGCCAGAAGCACAAGACATATAAAAAGTATAGTCAGCTCCATAGTTTAGTAATTTTTGTTTCATTATTTTAGCTATTTCAATTTCAGATTGACCAATATTTATAAAATTTGGGAGTTCATCGAATGCTTTACTAGCTATCGATATAATTTTTTTTATTTTAGATATTTCATTATTAGATTTTATCATTCTTAATTTCCAAATAATATTACTAGCATCAACAAATTTATGTTTTGGCAAGTTTTGGTTTAATCTTTCAAAATCTTTAATTGATAAACGAAGATAGCTTTCTTTTCCTAGCTCACATCCTATCAAACAACTCTCTGCTTTAATTGATAATATAGCCTCTTGAAGAACTGTAATACCTTCATCACTAGGATTTGGAGATTGCCAAGTTTGAATATTTTTTATCCAAGTATTTTGGAGAGCTGTTTTTCCTATAGAAGGCACAACAGCTATAGGCTCATGATTTATGGATAACAATAGAAACCAGGGCCTAGTAGGACTCTCCCAAAAGTAAGAGTCAAGACCTGTAAAATATCTAAAATTTTGCGGCGAAGTAATAAGAAGCATTTCAAGATTATTTTTTTTCATTAATTCAAGAGCTCTATCAACTCTCATCTTATAATCGTGAATACTAAAGCCTCTCATCATAATCTTTCACACATTGTAATTAATATAATATATAGGTCTTAATTATATGAAAGGCCGACGTCAATTTATAAAGATTTTTGTAGGCTTGATTACAACCTTAATTTCACTTAAATATTATAAAATTGTTAATGCTATGACATCTTTACCATATCATCATCTTCCTGATGGAACTTTTCGTAATTTACCAGGAAGTCCAATAAGGGAAGAATATAAAGGGTCTGGAAATTTCTTTTCCTTTCTTTACAAGGGTTTAATTAAAAGGGAAATGTTTGGTCAAAAAGAGATACCAGATAATATCCCCCCCGATCATAACATAAATCAAAAAGAAGCTATCTTACAATTTAAAAAAAATAATGATCCCATTACTATTACTTGGTTAGGTCATGCAGCTTTTTTGATCAAATTAAATAATTATCATATATTGACTGATCCTTATCTTTCTAAAACAGCTGGTCCACTAGGAATTGGACCTAATCGTTATGTTCCTTCTGGAATAAATATATCTGATTTACCTAGAATTGATTCTATCTTAATTAGTCATAATC
>PTKX01000027.1 GCA_002938195.1 Alphaproteobacteria bacterium MarineAlpha5_Bin7
GCGGGAGTAGTTCAGTTGGTTAGAACGCCGCCCTGTCACGGCGGAGGTCGCGGGTTCGAGTCCCGTCTCTCGCGCCAGTTTTATTTAATTAATCTTATTAATTTAATGCTATATTCAATGTTTTATTTGCCTTTATAGAAAGACTAAATACATATATAACAATATTAGAGGTATCGTGGCTTCGTTTCTGTTAGAATATTTACCTATACTCTTTTTTGTATTTATTGCTTTAGCTATTGCAATTGGAATGACAACTTTATCTTTTGTAATTGGGAGCTCTAAACCAGATAGAGAAAAGTTATCAGCATATGAGTGCGGTTTTGAGGCTTTTGATGATGCCAGAGGAAGATTTGATGTTAGATTTTATTTAGTTGCAATTTTATTTATTATATTTGATTTAGAAGTAGCTTTTCTTTTTCCCTGGGCCATATCTTTAGGAAAAATTGGTATTTATGGTTTTTGGTCGATGATGTTTTTCTTATTAATATTAACGATTGGATTTGTATATGAATGGAAAAAGGGAGCATTAGAGTGGGAATAGAAGAATCAAATACTGTAAAACAAAAAGGTTTTTTATTAGCAAAATTTGATGATCTTTTAACTTGGTCAAGAACAGGATCTCTTTGGCCAATGACTTTTGGTTTAGCCTGTTGTGGAGTTGAGATGATGCACTCCTACATGAGCAGATATGATCTTGATAGATATGGGGTTATACCTAGGGCTAGTCCAAGACAATCTGATGTAATGATAGTCGCCGGAACATTAACTAATAAGATGGCTCCAGCTCTCCGCAAAGTTTATGATCAAATGCCTGAACCTCGGTGGGTTATTTCAATGGGATCATGTGCCAATGGTGGTGGTTATTATCATTATTCTTATTCTGTTGTCAGGGGTTGCGATAGAATTGTTCCTGTAGATGTATATGTGCCAGGATGTCCACCAACAGCAGAAGCTTTGGTATATGGAATACTTCAACTTCAAAAAAAAATCAAAAGACTAAATGCTTCTAGTAATAAATAATGAATATTTTTGATACGAAGAAATTAATTTCAGAACAATTTAATGCTAATTTTTCTTTTTATGAAAATGATAAATATATAGGCATTGTATTAGATAAAAGTGATATTTTAAGGTTTATTGATTTGATAAAAGACATCAAACTTTTATCTTTTAATCAACTAATTGATATATCTGCTGTTGATTATCCTTCTAGGGAATTTAGATTTGATGTTTTTTATTTAATTAGTAGTTTAAAGCTTAATCAAAGGATATTAGTCAAAACCTCTATAAAAGAACAAGATAATTTAGAATCAATCATACCTATACACATATCTGCAGATTGGTATGAAAGAGAATGTTACGATCTTTTCGGAATTAAGTTTTCTAATCATCCTGATCTACGAAGAATAATGACAGACTACAACTTTGATGGGCATCCTCTGCGTAAAGATTTTCCTTTAACAGGTCATAATGAGGTGCGTTATGATGATTTAGAAAAGAAAATTGTATATGAAAATGTAAATTTAACACAAGAGTATAGAGATTTTGATTATCAAAGTCCTTGGGAAGGATTAGATAATCAATTAATCGGAGATGAAAAAGCGAATAAAAAAAGCTAAATATGAAAGAAATAGAGATTAATTCCACGACGCTTAACTTTGGACCACAGCATCCTGCTGCCCATGGTGTTTTAAGATTAATAGTAGAATTAGACGGTGAAGTAGTTGAAAGAGCAGAACCTCACATAGGCCTACTTCATAGAGGAACCGAAAAATTAATTGAATATAAAACTTATTTACAAGCAGTACCCTATTTTGACCGATTGGATTATGTTTCTCCAATGTGTCAGGAGCATGCCTTTGCATTAGCTACTGAAAAACTTTTAAAAATTGATGTTCCTTTAAGGGCTAAATTTATAAGGGTTATTTTTTCTGAAATTACAAGAATTTTAAATCATTTATTAAATGTTCCTGCATATGCCGCTGATATAGGTGCTGTTACTCCTTTTTTATGGTGTTTTGAAGAAAGAGAAAAACTTTTAGAATATCATGAAGCAGTATCTGGAGCTCGATTTCATTCAGCTTATTTTAGACCAGGCGGTGTTCACCAGGATATGCCTAACGGTATGGAGGAAAAATTATATAATCACTTTAACACTTTCCCAAAATTTATTGATGATTTAGAAGAACTATTAACTAATAATAGAATATTGAGACAACGTTCAGTTGATATTGGAATTTTATCAAAGGATGAAGCTATAGAGTGGGGCTGTACAGGACCTGTTCTTAGAAGTACTGGCATACCTTGGGATTTAAGAAGATCACAACCCTATGACTCATATGACAAAGTAGAATTTGATGTACCTGTAGGTAAAAAAGGGGATTGCTTTGATCGATACCTAGTTCGCATAGAAGAAATGAGGCAAAGTGTTAAGATAATTAAACAGTGCTTAGATCAAATACAGCCAGGAGATATAGCCATTGATGATAATAAAATTACTCCTCCTAAAAGAAAAGATATGAAGAAATCTATGGAGTCATTAATTCATCATTTTAAACTTTTTACAGAAGGTTATAGAGTCCCTGCTGGAGAAACATATTTTCCCGTTGAGGCTCCAAAAGGAGAGTTTGGAGTATATTTAGTCTCAGATGGGTCTAACAAACCTTATAGATGTAAAATTCGAGCACCAGGTTTTGCACACCTTCAAGCACTTAATCATTTATCCAAAGGTCATATGATGGCAGATATTGCTGCTATACTTGGCAGTTTAGATATAGTCTTTGGAGAGGTAGATAGATGAATCACCCAGGAATGGTTAATACAGTTAACAATACTGATTCTGAAATTTTTGAATGGTCTCAAGAAAACTTTGAAAAAGTTAAAAAAATTATTTCAAAATATCCAGTTGGAAGACAGCAAAGTGCAGTAATACCTGTTTTAGATTTAGCTCAAAGACAAAATAATGGATGGCTAAATAAAAATATTATCGAAAAAGTAGCTGAAACCTTAAGTATGTCATTTATTCGTGTAATGGAGGTTGCAAGTTTTTATTCAATGTTCAATTTAAAACCTATTGGAAAAAATTTTATTCAAATTTGTAGAACTACTCCATGTTGGTTAAGAGGAAGTAATGATTTATTAGAAATTGCAAAAAAAATTACCGGTTGTAACTTAGGAGAAACTTCTTCCGATAATAAATTTACTTTAGTTGAAGTTGAATGTTTAGGAGCTTGCTGCAATGCTCCTATGATACAAATTAACGATTATTATTATGAAGATTTAAATCAAGAAAATTTTGAATCTTTACTCATGAAATTAAAAAATAATGAAAAGATTATTGATGGTTCTCAAGTTGGAAGAAAAAGCTCAGAACCAAAAAAAAATTAAATATGTTAAGAGAAGAAGACAAAATTTTTAAAAATTTATACGGCCACGAAGATTGGAATATCAACGGTGCTTTAAAAAGAGGTATTTGGAAAGACACAAAACAAATATTAGCAAAGGGAAGCGACTATATTATAGATGAAATTAAGAAAAGCGAGTTAAGAGGTAGAGGGGGAGCGGGTTTTCCAGCAGGTTTAAAATGGTCATTTATGCCAAAAGACTCTGACAAACCTAGTTATTTAATAGTCAATGCAGATGAGTCTGAGCCAGGCACATGTAAAGATAGAGAAATTTTACGAAATGACCCTCATTTACTTTTAGAAGGATGTTTAGTAGCAGGTTTTGCTATGAAGGCTCACGTTTGTTACATATATATCAGGGGTGAATATTATTCTGAGTCATCTAATCTGCAAAAAGCTATAGATGAAGCTTATGAAAAAAAATTAATTGGACAAAATTCTTGTGATTCAGGATGGGATTTTGATATTTTTTTACATAGAGGTGCTGGAGCTTATATATGTGGAGAAGAAACAGCTTTATTAGAAAGTTTAGAAGGTAAAAAGGGACAACCAAGATTAAAGCCACCATTTCCAGCTGGCTCAGGTTTGTATGGCTGCCCTAGCACAGTAACTAACGTAGAAACTGTTGCAGTAGCGCCTACTATTTTAAGGAGAGGTTCTGCTTGGTTTGCTGGAATAGGAAATCCAAAAAATACTGGTACTAAAATTTTTAGTATATCTGGCCATGTAAATAATCCATGCAATGTAGAAGAAGAGATGGGAATACCTCTTAAATCTCTTATAGATCATCATGCTGGAGGTGTAATTGGAGGGTGGAATAATTTATTGGCAGTTATACCAGGAGGGGCTAGCGTCCCACTGATACCAAAGCACATATGTGATACCGTTAAAATGGATTTTGATAGTTTGAAAGACGTTAATAGCGGTCTTGGCACAGCAGCAGTTATAGTAATTAATAAATCAGTAGATATTGTGGAAGCTATATCTCGTTTATCACATTTTTATAAACACGAAAGCTGTGGTCAATGTACGCCTTGTAGAGAAGGTACTGGATGGCTGTATAGAATGATGCAAAAAATGATTAAAGGTGACATGGTTAATAAAGATGTAGATAAACTATTAGATGTATCTAAACAAATTGAAGGTCATACTATATGCGCACTTGGTGATGCTGCAGCATGGCCTATCCAAGGATTAATTAGACATTTCAGACCAGAAATTGAAAAAAGAATAATTAATTATAATAATAAGAGAAAAGTGGCCTAATGCCAATTATTAAAATAGATAATAGAGAAATAGAATTTGAAGAAGGCATGACAGTAATGCATGCTTGTGAATTAGCTGGGGTAGAAATTCCAAGATTTTGTTACCACGATAAATTATCAATAGCAGGAAATTGTAGAATGTGTCTAGTTGAAATGGAAAAATCTCCGAAACCTATAGCCTCATGTGCTATGCCTGCATCAGAAGGAATGACAATATTTACAAATACTGAAAGTGTTAAAAAAGCCCGAGAAGGAGTAATGGAATTTCTTTTGATTAACCATCCCCTTGATTGCCCAATTTGTGATCAAGGAGGTGAATGCGATCTTCAAGATCAAGCCTTATATTATGGTTACGATAAATCACGATATAGAGAAAATAAACGAGCAGTAAAAAATAAGTACATGGGACCTTTAGTAAGCACAATAATGACGAGATGCATTCATTGTACCAGGTGTGTACGTTTTTCAACTGAAGTTGCTGGGGTTGATGATTTGGGACTTTTGGGCAGAGGAGAAAACGCTGAAATTACAACCTATTTAGAAAAAACTATTAAATCAGAACTATCAGGAAATGTCATCGATCTTTGTCCAGTTGGAGCACTTACAAGTAAGCCATATGCATTTAAAGCACGACCTTGGGAATTAAAAAAAACTGAGTCTGTTGATGTTTTTGATGCCATGGGTTCTAGTATAAGAATAGATACAAAAGGCAAAAAAACTTTTAGGGTCTTACCAATTATAAATGAAGAAGTTAACGAAGAGTGGATAAGTGACAAAACAAGATTTGCTATAGATGGTTTATCTTATCAAAGGCTTGATAGGCCATACTTAAGAGTTAATGGAAAATTATTATCAAAAGACTGGAATGAAGTTTTATTAAAAATAGTTGGAGAAATTAAAAAAAGAGGTCAGGAAAACACAACAGCGTTAAGCGGTAAGTTTACGGATGTTGAAACTATTTTTTCTGTTAAAAAATTTCTCAATTCTATAGGTTCTAATTACTATGATTGTCGATATGACAATGTCCAATTTATTGAAAATGAAAGAGCAAGTTATATCTTTAATTCCTCTATTCAGGAAATAGATAAAGCGGACACTATTTTGCTTGTGGGAACAAATCCAAGATGGGAAGCAACTGTTTTAAATTCAAGAATTAGAAAAGCATATTTAAATAATAATTGTAGAATTGGCCTTATTGGAAAAAAATTGGATTTGAATTATAATTATGAACATCTTTCAGAAGATTTAGATCACTTAAATGATATTTTAAATAATCAGTCTATTTTTTGTGAGCAATTATCAAAATCTAAAAAAACTATGATAATAATTGGAAATTCAGCAATTAATTTTAACAACGGTAAGGATATACTTAATATATGTTCTGCAATAGAAAAAAAATTTAATAATAATAATAAATTTAATGGTTTAAATATCTTGCAGCAAGATATTTCAAAAGTAGGAGCTATTGATTTAGGTTTTTATAACAATAATTTTTCAAATGAATTTGATGAAAATTTAAAAAAACATATAATAAAATTTAAACCTGTAACTTTTCTTTTAAATTTAGATGAAATTGATCCCACTATTTTGCAAGACTCTTTTGTTATATATCTAGGTCATCATGGTGATATTTCAGCTCAATATGCAGATATGATTCTTCCTATTCCAGCTTATACTGAAAAATCTTCTACGTATGTAAATATGGAAGGTAGAGTAATTCAAACAACGAGATGCTACAATCCTTTAGGAGAATCAAAAGATGAATGGAAAATTTTTAGAGCTCTCAGTGATAATTTTGAATCAAAACTTAAATTTAATAACATTAGTGATTTAAGAAGAGAAATAACTTCAGAATTTCCATTTACTAAAGAAATTAACAAACTACCATCAACCTCTTCATTGAATTTTGGATCAGATAATAAAATTAGCAGTAGATTGATTAAATATAATATTGATAATTTCTATAGAACAGATGTGATTAGTCGATCTTCTGTCAACATGTCTAATTGTTCAAAAGAGATTTTAAATAAGGATATTTAATCAATGATTAATAGTATTTTAATTCCAGGTCTTATAATAATAGCTCAAATTTTAGCTATTATTGTTCCAGTCTTAATTTCAGTAGCTTTTTTAGTTTATGCTGAAAGAAAAATATTAGCTTTGATTCAATTGAGAAAAGGCCCTAATGTAGTAGGACCATTTGGTTTGCTTCAAAGTTTTGCTGATGCGTTAAAATTAATTACCAAAGAAAATATAATTCCCAGTAATTCTAATAAAATGGTTTTTTTACTGGCTCCGATTATAACAATGGTATTAAGTCTCGCAGGATGGGCAGTTATTCCTTTTGCTCCTGGTTGGGTAGTATCTGACATCAATGTTGGAATAATGTATCTATTTGCTATTTCGTCCTTAGCTGTCTATGGGGTTATTATGGCTGGTTGGTCAAGTAATTCAAAATACCCCTTTTTAGGAGCCTTAAGATCAGCAGCTCAAATGGTTTCTTATGAGGTTTCAATTGGTTTTGTTATAATTACAGTATTATTATGTGTAGGTTCTCTAAATTTAACAAAAATAGTTGAAGCACAAGAAACAGTTTGGTTTGCTATTCCTTTATTACCAATGTTTATTGTATTTTTTATTTCCGCTTTAGCTGAAACAAATAGACTTCCTTTTGACCTTCCTGAAGATGAATCATCTCTTGTGGCTGGTTTTACTACTGAATATTCTTCTGCTTCTTTTGTATTATTTTTTTTAGCAGAATATGCCAGTATGATTTTGATGAGCGCTATGACGGTCATACTTTTTTTAGGTGGCTGGCTTCCTCCCTTTGATGTATTTCCTTTCAATATATTGCCAGGTATCGTATGGTTTATATTAAAGATTATTTTTATACTTTTTTTATTTCTTTGGGTCAGAGGTACTTTTCCTAGATATAGATATGATCAATTGATGAGATTGGGTTGGAAAGTTTTTTTACCTTTGTCTTTATTATGGGTGGTCTTAACTTCCGGTTTTCTTGTAATTTTTAATTTAGTTCCTTAATGATATGATAAAAACTTTAAAATCTTTTATATTATATGAATTATTAAGGGGCATGATTCTAACATTTAAATACATTTTTAAGAAAAAAGTAACTATAAACTATCCTCATGAAAAAGGACCTCTGAGCCCCCGTTTCAGAGGTGAGCACGCTCTTAGAAGATATCCTAATGGCGAAGAAAGATGCATAGCATGCAAATTATGTGAAGCAGTATGTCCTGCTCAAGCCATTACCATTGAATCTGAAACAAGAGATGATGGAACTCGAAGAACTACAAGATATGACATAGACATGGTTAAGTGTATTTATTGTGGTTTGTGTCAAGAATCGTGTCCGGTAGATGCTATAGTAGAAGGACCAAATTTTGAGTTTTCAACAGAAACTAGAGAAGAACTTTTATATAACAAAGAGAAATTATTAGAGAATGGAGATAAGTGGGAATATGAAATTGCTCAAAATATAAAAACAGACTCTCCTTATAGATAATATGTTTGTATATACTATTTCTTTTTATTTTTTTTCAATTATTGCAATACTCTCAGCTTTAATGGTAATTAGTGCAAAAAATCCTGTGCATAGTGTGCTGTTTTTAATTTTAAGTTTTGTTAATACATCTGCTTTATTTGTTCTTTTAGGTGCTGAATTTTTAGCTATGATTCTTATTGTTGTTTACGTTGGTGCAGTAGCTGTACTATTTTTATTTGTTGTAATGATGTTGGATATAAATTTTATAAAACTACGAGAGGGTTTTTTACAATATTTACCTTTTGGAGTTTTATTGGGCTTAGTTTTACTTATTGAGCTTGGCATGCTTTTTTATACAAATAATTTTTCTGAAAACAACTTAGTAGATTTTTCTAATTTACCAAAATTTTCTGACGTAGAAAATACAAAAATTTTAGGCAATGTTTTGTATACAGATTATTTTTATCTTTTTCAAATTTCTGGAATTATTCTTTTAATAGCGATGATAGGTTCAATAGTATTAACTTTAAGAGAGAGAAGTGGAGTCAAAAAACAGAAAATTTATAACCAGGTACATTTAAATTCCAAAAATGCTATAGAAAAGAAAAAAATAGAATTAGGAAAAGGAATAGATGTATAATATATCTTTAGATCACTTTCTTTTTCTTGGAGCTATTTTGTTTACTATAGGCGTCCTTGGTATTTTTTTAAATAAGAAGAATGTAATCATAATATTAATGTCTATTGAATTAATACTTCTTGCAGTAAACATAAATTTTGTTTCCTTTTCTACCTTTTCAGGCGATGTTTCAGGTCAAGTTTTTGCAATGCTCACCCTTACAGTTGCTGCGGCAGAAGCAGCCATAGGCTTGGCAATATTAGTAGTGTTTTTTAGAAATTTAGGTTCAATTTCGGTTGAAAAAATTAACAAATTAAAGGGGTAATTTTGATTATATCGATTGTATTTCTTCCTTTGATAGGTTTTTTATATTGTATTTTTTTTGGTAAAATATTTGGCGATAAGAGTTCTCAGATAATTTCAACTTTATTACTTTTTATTTCAACAATGTTATCTTGGTATATATTTATTCAATATATTGAAATTAAAAATACAGAAATATATTTTCTTTTTAATTGGATAACCTCAGGATCTTTTATAGTTAATTGGGCATTTAGAGTTGATGCCTTAACTTCTGCAATGTTAATTGTTGTTACTACTGTCTCGTTTTGTGTGCACTTATATTCAATTGGATATATGAAATCTGATAAATCAATCTCTCGTTTTATGAGTTATTTGAGTCTATTTACTTTTTTTATGTTAATGCTTGTTACAAGTGACAATTTATTACAAATGTTTTTTGGATGGGAAGGCGTTGGTTTAACATCCTATCTATTAATTGGTTTTTGGAATTATAAAGAATCAGCAAATAAGGCAGCTATAAAAGCTTTTATAGTTAATAGGGTAGGTGATTTTGCTTTTGCTTTAGGCATTGCTGGAATTTTCTTCATTTTTGGGTCAATAGAATTTGATATAATTTTTGAAAAAGCTTCTCTTTTTAAAGATCATACAATTTATTTTTTAGGTTTTAATTTTTCTACAATTAATCTTCTATGCTTTTTATTATTCATTGGTGCCATGGGTAAATCTGCCCAGTTAGGCTTACATACATGGTTACCAGATGCAATGGAAGGTCCAACGCCTGTATCAGCTTTGATACATGCAGCTACAATGGTTACAGCAGGGGTTTTTATGGTAGCAAGACTTAGCCCTTTATTTACTTTGGCTGATACAGTTAATATATTTATAACTTTTATTGGTGCTAGCACAGCAGTTTTTGCAGCAACTATTGCATTAACTCAAAATGATATCAAAAGAGTTATTGCTTATTCTACTTGCAGTCAATTAGGTTACATGTTTTTCGCTGCTGGACTAGGTGCATACAATGCTTCTATTTTTCACCTAACAACACATGGATTTTTTAAAGCTTTGCTATTTCTTTCTGCAGGTTCAGTAATTCACGCAATGCATCACGAGCAAGATATGAGGAAAATGGGAGGTTTATTTTACAAGGTTCCTTTAACAGCTACAATGATGTGGATAGGATCTTTAGCAATAATTGGCTTTCCTTATCTTTCAGGATATTATTCAAAAGACATTATTTTAGAAACAGCCTTCTTTTCTTCTAGCAACATAGGTTCTTATGCTTATTTTATAGGAATTTTCACTGCTCTATTAACTGCTTTTTATTCTTGGAGACTTCTTTTTTTAACTTTTCATGGAGAAACAAGAGTTTCAAAAGAAAACTTTGTCAAGATTCATGAATCACCTTTAGTAATGTTAATTCCTTTATTTTTATTATCAATAGGCTCTATCTTTTCTGGAGTTTTTTTGTCAGAATATTTTATTGGTTCTAAAGAAAATGAATTTTGGAACTCTTCAGTGGTAATTTTTAATAATCATTATCATATGCCTTTTAGTCAAATACTTTTATCTAAAGTATCAGTATCATTAGGGATTTTAATAGCAGTTCTATTTTATTTCTTTAGAAAAGAGTTAGCAGCAAATTTGGCTAGTAATTTTAATTTTTTATATTCTTTATCATTAAATAAATGGTATGTTGATGAATTATACAATTTTTTAATTACTAAACCTTTTTTTGCTTTATCAAATATTTTATGGAAAAATGGTGATAAAAAAATAATTGATGAATATGGACCTAATGGCATTTCTCGAATAATTAATGCCTTTTCTAGTTATCTTAGCCAATTCCAATCTGGATATCTTTACCATTACGCTTTTGTTATGTTAGCTGGTTTAGTTATTATTCTTTCCTGGTTTGTGTATTTTTAAATGTTTATTTGGCCTCTACTTAGTGTAACAATTTTTTTACCTCTTTTCGGCTCAATTGTTATTTTATTGATTAGAGAAGATGAAAAGTCTTCTAATAATATAAAATGGGCTGCTTTATGCACATCTATCGGAACATTTATACTTAGTTGTTTAATTTGGCTCTTTTTTGATTCTTCTATTAGTTCATATCAGTTAGTAGAAAAGTACAAATGGTTTGATGATTTTAACTTTTATTATCATATTGGAGTAGATGGCATTTCTCTATTTATGATTTTACTTAGTACTTTTCTTACACCATTTTGCATATTAGCAAGTTGGGATAGCATAAAAAAAAGGATCAAAGAATATATGGTAGCTTTCTTATTATTAGAAACCTTTATGATAGGCATGTTCTCATCAGTAGATATTTTGCTATTTTATATATTTTTTGAAGCTGTGCTTATTCCTATGTTTATAATAATTGGAGTTTGGGGTGGAGAAAGAAGAATTTACGCCTCATTTAAATTCTTTCTTTATACTTTGCTAGGTTCAGTACTGATGCTGATAGCAATTATTTTCATTTACCAATACACAAATATTATGAATATAGAAAAATTACAGGGCAATTTTTTTCCATTTAAAGTTCAATTTTGGCTCTGGTTAGCCTTTTTTGCTTCATTTGCTGTCAAGATACCAATGTGGCCGTTTCATACTTGGTTGCCGGATGCTCATGTTGAAGCTCCGACAGCTGGCTCTGTTATTTTAGCTGGCGTTTTGTTAAAAATGGGTGGATATGGATTTATAAGATTTTCTTTAGGCATGTTACCTTTAGCTTCAGAATTTTTTTTACCATTAATATATATATTAAGCATAATTGCCATTGTTTACACTTCTTTTGTTGCATTAGCTCAAACAGATATAAAAAAATTAATAGCTTATTCTTCTGTAGCTCATATGGGCATAGTTACGATAGGAATTTTTGTAGCAAATCAACAAGGAGTTGAAGGAGCTATGATTCAAATGATCAGTCACGGAATTGTATCTGCAGCTTTATTTCTTTGTGTGGGAGTAATTTATGATAGAGCTCATTCAAGAGAAATAGCATTTTATGGAGGATTAGTTAATCGCATGCCCTTATATGCTGCTTCATTTATGATTTTTACTCTGGCATCCGTAGGTTTGCCAGGCACAAGTGGATTTATAGGTGAATTTTTAACAATAATAGGTGCATTCAAAATAAACATTTATTTGGCATTTTTTGTAGCATCGGGAATAATTTTATCTGCAGTTTATATGCTTTATTTATATAAAAGAATAATATTTGGCACTTTAACTAATGAAAAAATAAAAGATATACTTGATTTAAATATTAGAGAAAAAATTATAATGGTTTCTTTAATAGCTGTTGTTCTTCTTATAGGCATCTACCCCAACTTGTTTTTAGACCCTATGCGTCTACCTATTGAAACATTGATTGAAAATTATGATAATGCAAATGCAAAATAATTTATATAATTTACTATTTTTTCCTGAATTGATTTTATTAACAGGCTCACTTTGTATTCTTTTACTTGGATTATTTATTAAAAAAAATAATTTTTCTATTATTTCGAATTTATCAACTATTTTATTAGTACTTACAGGTATAGTTACCTATATTGATAGAAATACATCATTCTTAAATTTTAATAATTTTTTTATTGAATCTAATTTTATTAAATTTTTTCAATTACTAGTTATTTTTGGAAGTATTTCAGTAATATTAATCTCAAAAAATTATTATAAAGATCAAAAATTAGTTTTCTTCGAAATTCCTATATTAATTTTATTTTCAACTTTTGGAATGTTATTATTAATAGCTTCTAACAATTTAATGGCAATGTATCTTGGAATAGAACTTCAAAGTTTAACTTTATATGTAATAGCAGCAATAAAACGTGATTCTTTAAAATCTTCTGAATCAGGATTAAAATATTTTATTTTAGGAGCTCTATCATCAGGTATTTTATTATATGGATGTTCTTTGGTATATGGATTTACAGGTAATACTAATTTTGATGATATACATTCAGTGATTAGCTCACTAGAAAAAATTGAATTAGGATTAATTTTTGGATTAATTTTTATTTTAGTAGGTCTAGCATTTAAAATTTCTGCTGTGCCTTTTCATATGTGGACTCCTGATGTATATGAGGGTGCGCCAACTTCCATAACAGCTTTTTTTGCAATTGTTCCCAAAGTATCTGCAGTTGCACTAATTTATAGATTTTGCCTAGAACCATTTTCATCTTTATATAATGAATGGAGTCAGATAATTGTTTTTCTTTCGATAGCTTCAATGTTTTTGGGCTCAATTGCAGCAATACGTCAAACAAATATCAAAAGATTGCTAGCATATAGCTCAATAGGTCATGTCGGATATATACTTATTGGTTTAGTTTCTTTTAGCGATGAGGGAACTAAAGGCGCAGCAATATATATTTTAATATATTTATTTATGAATATCGCTATATTCAGTATTTTACTCTCTTTAAAATTTGAAAATAAATATATTGAAAAAATTGAAGATCTATCAGGTTTAAGTAAAGTTAAACCTTTTTTAAGTTTATCCATTGCAATTATAATGCTTTCAATGGCTGGCATACCTCCATTTGCAGGTTTTTTTGGTAAATTTTATATTTTTGCATCAGCGTTAAATTCAAATCTTTATTCTTTAGCTGTATTTGGAGTGCTCTCAAGTGTAATTGCAGCATTTTATTATTTAAGAATCATTAAGGTTATTTATTTTGATGATTACAAATCAACAAATTATGAAAATAATCAAACTAATATATCTAAATTTATACTTATTATATCAATTTTAATTATATCATTATTCATATTATTTCCATCTTTGTTTACAAGTTTAAGTATTGAGGCAAGTAAAGGTTTTTTTTATAAATAATGAATTATAATAAAGTTGAAAAAATTTTGAATGAAAATCATTGTGATTTAATAACTTTAAAATCTACTTCTACAACAATGGATGAAGCAAAAAAAAATATTAATCAAGCAAAATCTAACTTTGTAATTATTGCGGATCAACAAACTGCAGGCAGAGGCAGAAGAGGAAATAATTGGATTAGTCCACCAGGAAATATATATTTATCTATAGTATTAAAAAATTTTTTGCCAATAAATCAACACTATCTATTTAGTGTTATAACTTTGTTATCAATTAAAAAAACAATCAATAATTTTGGTGGAGATCACATATACTTTAAATGGCCAAACGATATTTTTTTTCAAAAAAAAAAATTTGGTGGAGTTCTCATTGAAAATATCTATCAAGATAGTGAAAATCAATTTATGATAATTGGAATTGGAATCAATTTATTATCTTCACCTAAAGTAAAAAATTATGATACAACTTTTATTAAACAATTTATTAACATAGAAAATAATCTAATTTTTTTAGAATATTTTTTTATTAATTTTTTTAATTATTTTAAAAATTATGAAAATGAAAAAAAACAATTACTTTTGGAATTTAAAAAATCTTTAATGTTTTTAAATGAAAAAATAAGTATTCAAATAGATAATAATCAAAATGTTACTGGAATATTTAAAGATATTAATCAAGAAGGTGGTTTAATTTTAGATAATGAAGATGAAATTACTCATATTTATTCAGGCAATATTTTGATATGAGTATAAAAACAAAATGAATAATCCTAACACTGATATAAAACTTCCAAAGAAAGGAATTTACTTTCTTTCACTTGGC
The DNA here is from genome assembly GCA_002938195.1 of Alphaproteobacteria bacterium MarineAlpha5_Bin7. Classification (GTDB taxonomy): domain Bacteria; phylum Pseudomonadota; class Alphaproteobacteria; order HIMB59; genus MarineAlpha5-Bin7. Next base: position 14,771 of record PTKX01000027.1, read on the forward strand.
GGAATAGGAGAAATTGGAGCTAACTGTTATTTATATTGTTGCGATGGAAAATGGATTATGATTGATTTAGGATTAGCTTTTGCTGACGAAAAGTATCCTGGAATAGATATTTTGGTTCCTAATATAGACCTAATCGATGAAATTGCAGATAATCTTGAAGCAATCATTATAAGTCACGGACATGAAGATCATGCGGGTGCATTAGCTTTTTTTATAGATAAAATTAAATGTCCAGTTTATGCATCAGGATTTGCCAGTTCTTTGATTGAAAACAGACTAAAAGAATTTGGAAAATTGGATCAAATAAATTTAAAACTAATAAATGCTGATTCAAAAATTCAGTTAAAAAATTTTTCAATTGAATTTATAGCAACTACTCACTCCATTCCTGAACCTTGCTCTATAATAATAAATACCTCTTATGGAAAATTATTACATACCGCTGATTGGAAAATTGACCCCAATCCTCTGATGGGTAAAAGTTTTGATTTTAAATCATTTAAAAATCTAAATGATCAAAATTTACTCGCTTTAATAGGAGATTCAACAAACGCAGATATACCAGGTTCATCTCAGTCAGAGTCTGATGTTAGGAGTGAATTATTTAATGTTTTTAGTCGATATAATAAAAGGATTGTAACAACTTGTTTTTCATCAAATATAGCTAGAATAGAAAGCATAGTTTTAGCAGCTAAAAAAAACAATAGGAAAGTTGCTTTAGTAGGTAGAAGTATGAAAAAAACTATTGAGTCAGCAATAAATAACAATTTAGGAAAAAATTTTTCAAATTTTATAGATGAAGATGAGATACCTAGCATACCAAGAGAACAACTAGTCATTATTTGCACTGGAAGTCAGGGAGAAAAGAGGTCTGCCTTATATAGAATTGCTTATAATTCTCACAAAAATATTCATTTAGAAAATGGTGATTTAGTAATCTTTAGCTCACGTGATATTCCTGGAAATGAAAAATTAATTAATAATTTAAAAAATTTATTGATAAGTCAAAAAATAGAAATTATTACAAATGAAGATGATCTAGTGCATGTTTCAGGGCATGGTTATGCGGATGAAATTAAAAAAATGTATGACTGGACTAGGCCTTATATTTCTATTCCTGTTCATGGTGAATATAAGCATTTAGTTGCACATTCAAAATTATCTCAGGCTTGTCAGGTACCTTTCACAAAAATTCTGGAAAATGGTAAGTGTCTTAAAATAGCGCCTGAAGAACCAGAAATTTATGATTTTTTTAAAACTGGCAAAATGATTGTCGAAGGTAAAAATCTGTTTGACGCAGATTCAGATTTCATAAAAGACAGAAGAAAATTTTCTTTTGAAGGATTATTATTGCTTTCATTAGTTATTCATAAAGATTTTTCTATAGATAAAGATATTAAAATATCAATTAATGGAATACCAAAAATTAAATCTATTGATTTATTGGAAACTTTTAAAGATTTATTTGTACAATCTTATTTAAGCCTGAATATTGATCAAAAATCTTCCGATTCTATAATATCTGCATTAACAACAAAAATTATAAGAAAAATAATTAAAGATGAAATTGGCAAAAAACCTGAAGTTAAAACACATATAATTAGGTTATAAATGCTTATAAATGACACATTTATTTGAGAGATATTGTATAGCGATGTTTTCAAAAAAATATATAAATACATTATCTAAATAAAAATGAAGTTTTCTAATTATTTTATTCCTACATTAAAAAATAATCCAGCTGATGCAGAAATAGTTTCACATCAATTAATGATAAGAGCGGGAATGATCAAACAATCAAGCGCAGGAATTTATTCTTGGCTACCTTTGGGATTAAGAGTCCTTAAAAAAATAGAAGAAATAGTTAGACAAGAACAAAATAATTCAGGAGCTATAGAAATATTAATGCCAACAATACAATCTGCAGATTTATGGGTAAAATCTGGTAGATATGAAGACTATGGAAAAGAATTGTTAAGATTTAAAGATAGAGGCGGCAGAGAGATGCTTTATGGTCCTACAAATGAAGAATTAATAACTGAAATTTTTCAATCATATGTCAACTCTTATAAAGACCTTCCATTAAACTTGTATCATATCCAATGGAAATTCAGGGATGAATTAAGACCTAGATTTGGAGTTATGAGAGGGAGAGAGTTTTTAATGAAAGATAATTATTCTTTTGATTTAAATGAAGAAGACGCAAAAATTTCTTATAATAATATGTTTACTGCATACATTAAAACTTTTTTAAAATTAGGTTTAACACCTATTTCTTTAAGAGCTGATACTGGACCTATTGGCGGTAATTTAAGTCATGAATTTCAAGTTCTTGCGAGTACGGGTGAAAGCACATTATATTATGACAAAGAACTAGAATCAATAAATCCAGAAAATATTGAACCTGAAAAACTTCAATCTTACTATGCTGCTGTTGATGACCTACATGATAAAGATAACTGTCCAATAGATGAGAAAAATTTAAAGATCTCTAAGGGAATTGAAGTTGGTCATATTTTTTATTTTGGAACTAAATATTCTGAAAAACTTAATGCAAATGTTCAAAATAACAATGGAGAAAAAATACCAGTTCATATGGGCTCATATGGAATAGGTGTTTCAAGACTGGTAGGGGCTATAATAGAAGCATTTCATGATGATAAGGGAATCATTTGGCCTATTCAAGTAGCACCATTTAAAATTTCTTTAATTAACTTAATGCCAGATGATAAAAATTGTAAATTAGAATGTGATAAGCTTTATGAGATTTTTATTAATGAAAATATAGATATACTTTACGATGATAGAGTTTGTAGTATTGGAAAAAAATTATCTGATAATGACTTAATAGGCACCCCTTATCATTTAATTGTAGGTAAAAGAGATTTAATTAATAACTTAGTAGAATTAAAAGAACGTAAAACAAATATATCTAAAAAATTAACCCCTGAAGAAGCATGTAATTTTTTGATTAAACAAATAAATTCAAAAAAATAGTTGTGTTATCAAATTTTGAAAGCTTGCTAGTCAAAAGATTTTTATTTTCTAAAAAAACTGATGGTTACATCTCTGTTTTTTCCTGGTTTTCCATCATT
>PTKX01000028.1 GCA_002938195.1 Alphaproteobacteria bacterium MarineAlpha5_Bin7
GACCTGTATGAAAAAAACCATTTTGGATGAAGTACCCAATCAACCCAATTTTCTAAGATAGCATTAAGTCTTAAGTTATGACAACTTCCTATTAACATCATAACATCACATTTTTCTAATCTTTTTCTATACTCAAGAACAAGCTTAGGTGGAGGATTAATATTTTGATTATAAAATGGCAGCTGCTCTTTTTCTTCAAAAAGGTTTACTAATTCTATTTCATGGCCTAGTTTAATTGCTTCATCAATAAAATTATCTCTTATTGCTGCATTAAAAGAATTTTTACAATTATGATGACCAAAAGCTATAAAGATTTTTTTCATAAAAAATCTTATAAAATTTTTTTAAATCCTATGCAATAAAATGCAATCAAATTAGTAACACTGCTGTTAAATCTCCTTGTGACTCATTTATGACAAAGAACAAGCAATTCTAAAAAAATCTAACTAACTTTTCATTTTTCAGAACTTGAACACAACCTTGTCAAAGTTGAAGTCTAGGGTTCGAATCCCTTCGCCCGCTCCAATTTTTCTTAGTTTTTTTAGTTTTGGCACTTTCTCGACACTCTGAGCATTTATTTTTTTTATTATGTGGTATTGTAAAAAAGATGAAATATTTTTTAATATTTGTATTTTTATTTTTTTATTCTTTTTCAAATTCATATGCTAAACCACCATACAGGGGTACGATATGGGATTTTCCTGATATTATTAATTCTAATGATCCAACAACATTTCAAGAATTAATTTATGTTGGTCAAGATAATCGTGAAATGTATGATCGAAGAAAAGGAGGACGTTGGATTACAAAAAAAGTTTTTTTGTTTAATGCAATTTACGAAGAAAGAACAATTGAAATTCAAGTTAATCCTGAGTTTAAAAATCCTGATAATGCTTTTCAAGAAGCCTTTTTTTATTCAGAGATAATAGGTAGACTTCCAAACTTTTTATTTTCGAATGTAAAAACTGTTTGGATTCATAGAGGAAATAAAGATTACGGGGGTGGTAATCAAAACCTTCTTATTCACATTGGAAGAAGTAAAGAATACATTAAAAAAGAAATTCTTGAAGAGGTTTTTATACATGAGGGAGGCCATTCATCACTTGATTGGGCTTGGAACGGCGTAATAGATAAGACTGAATGGAACGAAGCTGCAAAAAAAGACAAAGAATATATTTCTAAATACGCAAAACAATACCCACAACGTGAAGATGTTGCTGAAAGTATAGTGCCATGGATTGCTGTGCGTTATCGCTTAGATAGAATTTCAAATGCAGATGCAGAAATAATTTTAAAAACTATTCCTAATCGTTTGAAATTTTTTGATGAACAAAATTTTGATATGTATCCGTTGATTCCTAGTGAGTAAATATTATCTTTGTTTAAAATATTTTTTAATCTCTGGACGAGAGGAAAAATGCAAAATTGCTGCTACTATAAAGAAAAACAGCACAAACCAATATTCTCTAAGCTCCATTTGTAAAGTAAAATAAACAAATAATGAGCTTGCTGACAAACTTTTTAAAATGACATTTAAAACTTGTACAGGGTACATTTTAACCGTATTCCAAATCATGTAACGAATACCAAAATAGATAAAAGTTATAATTAAAGACAATCGAACGGATTGCATTCTATGATAAGGTATCTTATCATTTTCACTGATAGTTAGAGGAAAATATATATGAATATTTATTATCTCGCCAAACAAAATTATAATGCCAATTAAAGTTAAAACAACGATTAATATTTTTGATAAAAAATGCCTCATATCGGATTAAATATGGAGGGGATTAACACATATTAACTGGGAAAACAACCTTGATAAAATTGAAATCAAGGGTTAAATAAAAACTGATAACTTAGATGAAATATATTTTATTTTTTATTTTTTTAGTTTGTTATTCTTTTTCAGTCAACTCGGAAAGGTATTCTTGTAAATATAATGAATTTGAAACCATTAAAAATATTACATTTGATAGAGTTACTCATTCTCACTTTAAAATGTGTGATAACAAAAATTGTGATAAAAATAGATTCGTGGTCATGTACGCAGATGAAGATAATTTAATATTTGGAAATATTATTTTAAAAAAAGAAACAGAATCAGAAGGATTCCAAATATTTATAATTGATAAAAGTACAAATTTATTCACTGCCACCAAAATAAGTTTACCAAAAAACAACGTTAGCAATGAATTTATTAAAGGTGAGTGCGTTTTAAATTAATAGATTTTTTTAATTTTTTATACATTCTTTCATTGAAATATATCAAAATGCAACTAATTTGTTATTAAATAATTCAAAAGGAAAATTTTATGAAAATAATTATGAATGTAGAGATTGCTCAAGGTTATGAAAAGTGGAAACAACTTTTCCTAAGTGTAGATGCTCAAAGAGAAAAATATGGTATCAAAGTTTTAGCATATGGTCATCCCAAAGATAATGAAAACAAAGTTTACCAAGTTTTAGAAGTTGAGTCTATGGAGAGAATGCAAGAAGGTTTGCAAGATCCAGAAATAGTAAAACTTAGAACAGACGCAGGCGTTAAATTAGATACTCAAGAAGTAGTTTTCTTGGTTGAATGATTTTTAATTTTTTGGATGCGGGCCACACAATTAAAGTTAAAGTAGAGGGCTTGAATCCCCTTGCCCGCTCGAAATATTAAGTAATTTCCAACTTTTTTGAACTTTGTTTTATTGTGTATTAAATGCACTTCAATTGAATAAAAATCTTTGTGTGCTATAAAGAAGCCGAATTGAGTGAAGTACTATAATTCCTTCGCCTGCTCCAAATTAGGTAATTAATGTGACCAAAGATTTATCATTAGAATCACTATATAAAAAAATGTTTCTGATTAGATCGTTCGAAGAAGAGGTTTTAAAATTATTTGAACGAGGAAAGCTATTTGGTACTACCCATGCTTACATTGGTCAGGAAGATCGATTATAAATTAAAATGAAAAAGATTTTAATTACTGGAGCTACAGGTTTTATTGGAAATGATATATCTAAAAGATTTTTAGAAGAGTTTAAAAATTGTAAAATAACTATTATTGGAAGGAAAATAAAATTATGGAATAATAATATAGTTAAGAAAAATATAAAATATTTTAATTTAAGCAAAGATAATTTAAAAAAACTTGGCAACTATGACTATATCATTCATTGTGCAGCGTTATTAGAAAATAAAAAATTTGAAAATTCTTGGGATAAATATTATCAAAGCAATGTTATCCCAGTTTATCAAATATTAAAGAATATTAATTTTAAAAAATTTATTTTTCTGTCTTCAGGATCAATATTTTCATCTAATAATTCCTTTCCAAATCCAAATAATTACTATGGTTTAAGTAAATATATTTCTGAAAAAATGTTAGAAATTTTTTCTATTAAGAAGAAAAATAAAATTATTGTAGTTCGTTTACCTGTTGTCATAGGTATGAATTCCATTAGTAATATTGTTGATAAATTTGCTAAGGATTTTGTTAATAACAAAACAGTAAAAATTTATGGTCATGGTAAGCTAAAAAGAAATATTATACATATTGAAGAGGTAGTAGAATTAATAACAAAATTAACTTTTATGAAAGATAATAAATATAATTTTGAAGTATTTGATTTTGGTAGTTCAAATTCGATGAATATTATAGATATAGCTTTTTTAATAAAAAAGATTACTAATTCAAAATCAAATATAGTTAATATTAAAAATGTTAGAAGAGCTAACTATAACGTTAATATAAATATAAATAAAATTAAGAATATTATGAATTATAAACCAATCAGTACAAGAAAAAGTATCATTAAACTAATAGAACAGAAATATTTATGAAATATAATCTTGGGTCACCTTACTTCTTTAATAACGATATTAAATTAATATTAAAAGAATTTAAGAAAATATTAAAAGGCAAAGGGATGCTTTCGATGAGTAAATTTGTTCAAGTTTTTGAAAAAAATTTTTCTAAGTATAATAAATCTAAATATGTATTAGCGACTAATTCTGGGTCAAGTGCATTAGAAATAATTTTAAAATCTTTAGAAATAGGTAAAGGAGATGAAGTAATCATACCTACACAAACCTTTATTGCTACAGCTTCATCAGTAATGAATGTTGGAGCTAAACCAATTTTTGCTGAAATAGATGAATGCTTTTTATTAAATTTTAACAAATTAGATAAAATGATTAATAATAGAACAAAGGCAGTAATATTAGTCCATTATGGAGGTTTAATTTCTGATCAAATAATGAATATTAAAAAGAAATTAAATAAAAAGAACATATATTTAATTGAGGATGCCTCACATGCACATGGGGCATCATTTAATAATATAAAAGCAGGAAATTTATCTAATGCAGCTGCTTTTTCTCTATATTCAACAAAAATTATTACTTCAGGAGAAGGAGGTATAATTACTACAAACAGTAAAAAAATATATAATAGATGTTCGAGTATTAGATCACGTGGCCAAAATATTAATCTTAATTATGAAATATTTTCAAATTTAGGATCTAATTATAGATATACTGAAGTTCAAGCTTTAATGGCTATAATGCAATTAAAAAGAATAAATAATTATATTAATCATAGAATAAAAGTAGCTAATACTTACAATAAAATTTTAGAGACAGCAGTTAAATCTAACAAAATAAGATTAATTAATTTTTCTGATAATATTATTCATCCTTATTGGAAATACACTATATTTTTATTAAGAAAACAAAGTAGAAAAAAAATTAAACTAAAAATGAATCAACTTTCTATAGCAATAAGCTGGGCTTACGATCCTTTGGTTCATTTACAACCAGTTTTTAAAAAATATTTTAAAAATAAAAAAGGCATGCTTAAATATTCTGAAAAATTATCAAAAACTCATATTGATTTGCCTATTCATTATCAAATAAGTATCAAGGATGCAGAATATATTGCAAATAGCTTACTAAAATTTTTATAGATGAAAATCAGCATTCATCAACCTCAATATCTTCCCTGGATCCATTATTTTAAAAAAATATTAATTGCTGATATTTTTATTTTTTTAGATAATGTCCAATATCAAAAAAATAGTTTAATTAATAGAAATCAACTTTATAATAATAGAAATTTTTGGCTTACTATTCCAATAAAAAATCCATCAAATAAAAAAATATGTGAAGTAAAAATAGATAATTCAAAAAATTGGAAAAAAAAACATTTAGATACAATTAAAAATATTTACTCAAAAAAAATAAACTTTCAATTTTTTCTTGAATATTTATTACCTATTTATAGTAAAAATTATGAATATTTAGCAGATTTTAATATAGACTTAATTCAATCAATTTTAAAAAATTATTTTAAAAAGAATATTAAAATATATAGACAAAAAAACATCATAACTAATGAAAAAGGTTCAAAATTAATAGTTGAAATATGCAAATATTTTGGTGCTAATTTTTATATTAGTGGCAAGGGAGGAAAAAATTATTTAGATGAAGATAGTTTTTTGTTAAATAATATTAATTTGCAATATCTTGATTATAATTTTTTAAATGAGAAGAAATTGAAAAATAATTACATATTTAAACCAGAGTTATCAGCTTTAGATTTGATATTAAATATAAAGCATGATTTTGACGATTATATAAAATAATGAAAATTTTAGCAGTAACAGGGGTTAGATCAGAATATGATTACATATTTCCGGCGCTAGATGAATTAAGAAAAAATAATCTTTTTATTCCTCAAAATCTTTAAAAGAATTTCATTTCCTTATATCTTACATTATAAAGGTCTAATGATAAAATTTTTTTTGATAATCTTATTTTTGACAACCTTTAATTCTTTCTCAAATGCTGAAGAAAATCTTAACGGCGACTATAGTATAATTAATCCTGTTTTAGAGGAGTGTAATTTTATGGGAAAGGCAAAATTAAACATTAATTATAAACATATAAAAGTAAAGGCTCTACAATGGAAATGGAACGACACTAGCAATGCAAAGAAAAAATCGTTTAAAGGAAAGTTAGAAAAAAATTATAGAGATTTTTCTTTATCTGCAAAAGAAATAGGTTCTGTACATACCTTAAAAGGACAGGTCTTAGAAAATCAAATCACTATGATATTTTCAAGCACTCATGAAGAAGCAAATAAAAGATATGGTGGTTGTTCTTTTGAATTTATTAAAGATTAGAATAATCTTTTTTAAAATGATAAAATAAGTTCCATATGGATCTTAAAGAATTTAAAAAGAAACTATCTGATCGACAAGAAAAATTATCAGTTAATATCATTGATCCATTAACGCAAAAAAAGTTAATATTTTCTGTTTCTAATGAGATGACTTTATATCGAGCAAGGTCTTTATTTGAAAAAGAGCCAATAACTATAGAGTGGATTAGGGGCTTTGAATCAGGTGCAATCTTTTACGATATTGGAGCAAACGTTGGTATATATAGCATATTCGCTGCAGTTATTAGTCAATCAAATGTTTATTCTTTTGAACCAGAAGCTAATAATTTTCAAACACTCATGGAGAATATTGTTTTAAATAATTTAATGAACAAAATTTCTGCTTACCCGATAGGAATTAGTAACATCACATCTCTTTCTACTCTTTATCTTAATAGGTTTGACAAGGGCAGTTCTCATCATGTTGTTGGTGAGCCAATAGATCACAATTTAAAAGAGACTAAAATTAAACTAAAACAGGGCATTTTTTCAACCTCTATAGATAAACTGTGGGGAGAATGGCGAATGCCTGAACCCAATCATATTAAAATAGATGTAGATGGGATAGAATATAAAATTATTGAAAAATCAAAAAAAACATTGTTAAACAAAAAACTCAAGTCAGTTTTAATTGAAATTAATCCTAATAGAGAAAAAGATAAAATCATTCTTAACACAATGTTAGATTTTGGCTTTAAATATAATCAAAATCAGGTTGAAAATGCTAAAAGAAAGTCTGGTATGCATGAAGGTTATGCTGAATATTTATTTTACAAAATTTAAATTATATATGCTTATATATATTAAAGCAGATTATTTATTCGCATGAGAGTAACTGACTACAACATTAACGAAATTTCCAATTGTAAATTGGGTAAATATTTACAAAATTTTAATGGGAAAAGTAATAGCTATACCTATCTAACGGGAAATTTTTTTTTAGATGGAAATATTTTTCTACCAATAGAGAGTAAAACATTTTCTACGTCTTTAGACTTATTTTCAATTTCTAATAAACAAAAATATGTAAATTATTTTACCGAAGAATATTTTAATTTACTTAAAAATCAGACTAATAATATTAAAGTATTAGAAAGATGTTTCATAGTTGGCAACGATCATAATTATTGTCATAATTTAATTTATTGGCTACCTCGCGTCTTATCTTTAATTGAAAATGAAGGTTTAATGGATAGAATAGACTATATTGTGTTTAATAAAGATATTCCAGAATATGTAAAAATATTAATAGATAAAATATTTAAAATTAAAAAAATTAAAAAAGAAATAATTTTAATTGATAGAAAATTATATTTTTTGAAAAATTCTTATTGTCCTGCTTTTCTTGGAAGAGTTTATGATTTGAAAAAAAGTACAATTTTTTGGAAAGATTATCGAGAAAAAATTATTGATGAAGAAAGTTTTCCTAAAAATAGATGTGATTATATTTATATATCTCGTGAAGATTCTAATACCAGAAAAATATTGAATGAAGATGAATTAGTCGAAAGTTTAAAAAAACTAAATTTTAAGATTATTTCATTATCAAAATTAAATGTATTTGATCAGATTAACTTATTCAAAAATGCAAAATTAATTACAGGTTATCATGGGGCTGGTTTTGTCAACATAGTATTTTCAAAACCTAAAACCAAGGTTATAGAGCTATTTCCAAACTCCAAGCATGTTATGAGAAAAACATTTGAAGTAATTTCAGATGTTAATAATCTTACGCATGTATTCTATTATATTGACTATAAGTCTAATAAAAAAGGAAGTATAAATTTATCTAATTTTGATGGAATAGTTAATGTTCCACGCTTTAGAGATTTTTTAAATAGTTACATAGAATAATAATATGGTAAATGATTTAAATGAATAATATTGATGATGTAAGAAAACATGTTATGGAAAAAATTGAATCTGCTGATTTAATATCTGATCCTTTTGACCATAAATTTGTTGAAAATGTTTTTCCAGATGATTTTTATCAAAAACTAATAACAAACATACCTGAAAAATCAAATTATATACCTATAGTAGAAACAGGTTCGGTTTCTCCAATGTACAGTCCGGAAAGATTTATTTTCAATTTATTAGATAAGAATCTAATTGATGCATTAGATGGAAAAAGAAAAGAATTCTTGAATGATTTAATTAAACTACTTTTATCCGATAAGTTTTTTTCTTCAGTTACTTCTCAGTTTTCTAAATCAATTGATAATAGGTTGGCAAATTTTTCTGAAAAAGAAAAAGAGAAGTTTGGAACTTCAAATTTTAGATTTTATTTTAGAAGCGCGCTTGTAAAAGATTTTACAAAATATTCATTGGGAGCACACACTGACTCGATAGCTAAATTTGTTACTTTTTTATTTTACATACCCTCTGATAATAATTTGCAAAAAAATGGGACGAGTCTTTATAAACCAAAAATTGAAATTAATCATGATAGGCACTTTAAGTCAGAAGAAACTGAAAAATTTTTTGACAAAATTAAAACATGCCCTTTTGTCCCAAATTCAGTTTTGATTTTTCCAAGGACAAGCACTTCTTTCCATGGGGTTGAAGAAGTTAATATAGAACAAAAGGAAAGAAATTTATTATTATTAAATTATTTTTTTCATGCGGTAAAATAAATCATCAATGGATTTAGAAGATTTTAATAAAAAATTATCTATTAAAAAAGAAAAATTAATAGTAACCATAACAGACAACGTCTCTTTAAAAAAAATTAACTACTCAATATCAAATGACAAAACTTTATGGAGAGCAAAAACTTTATTTACAAAAGAACCAATAACCATAAAGTGGATTAGAGGGTTTAAAAAGGGATCAACTTTTTTTGATGTCGGTGCTAATGTTGGCATGTACACAATATTTGCGGCAGCTATCAATGATATCAATGTCTATTCTTTTGAGCCTGAAGCAAATAACTTTCAAATATTAATGGAAAATATTGTTATTAATAATTTAACAAAAAAAATAACATCCTTTCCTATAGGGGTAAGTGATAGTAGTTTATTTACAACCTTGCATATGGGAAAGTTTGATAAGGGAGGGTCTCACAATACAGTTGGTGATTCTCTTGATCATAATTTAAATAAAAAAGAAACCTTTTATAAGCAGGGTATTTTTACCACATCGCTTGATGAATTAATAAGTCTTTGGGGAATGCCAATTCCAAATTATCTTAAAATTGATGTAGATGGAATTGAATCAAAAATAATCAATAAATCACAAAATTTACTATCAAATAAAAAACTTTATTCTGTTTTGGTTGAAATTAATCCAAATAGAAAAGAGGACGAAGAAATGATTAGTATTTTTAAAAATTTTGGATTTATATATGATGAAGAACAAGTTAATGAGGCTGTCAGAAAAGATGGCCCACACAAAGGTTATGCCGAATATCTTTTTTATAGAAAAGAAAATTAGTCATTAAAATCATGGAAAAAATAACAAAAAAATACTTAAAAATGCAAACTGAATTACACAAAAGGCCAGATTATGGAACTGCATCAGTTAAGCAGGCTCATCTAGTAAAGCAAATCTTTGAAGATTCAAAATTTAAATCAATTTCAGATTATGGTGCCGGAAAAAGAAATCTTGAAAAATCTTTAAATGAATTAGGTTTAAAAAATTATGATTATTTTCCTTATGATCCTGTGTTCCCTGATTATGGAGCTCCCAAGCCAGCCGATTTGGTTTGTTGTATTGATGTTTTAGAACATATCGAAGAAGAATTTTTACAGAATGTTTTAGATGAACTAAAATCTATAACGATTAAATTAGGTTTTTTTACAATCTCAACTATTCCCGCTAGAAAAATTTTATCTGATGGAAGAAATGCTCATTTAATACAAAAACCACCAAGTTGGTGGTTGCCTTTAATGTGTGAACGATTTGAGATTGAACATATGCAAAAAATTAAACTTGGTTTTATGCTAGTGGTTAGATCAAAAAAATAATTTTAAAATGAATAAAGAAAAAGACCTTATAGATTTATTAATTAATGCAAACATTAAGTTTACAAAGTTTGATCACCCCCCTCTATTTACTGTTGATGAATCGAAATTATTAAGAAAAAATACTGAAGGAGCTCACACAAAAAATCTTTTTCTAAAAAATAAAAAAAATCATTTTTTTCTTCTTTCGTGCAAGGATGATACATTAATAGATTTAAAAAAATTAAAAAGAAATTCAATTTTTGGAAATATTTCATTTGCAAAAGAAAATTATATGAAAGAAATTTTGGATCTTACACCTGGCTCTGTAACTCCATTTGGCTTATTAAATGACCAAGAAAATATAGTTGACTTCTATCTTGATTATAAGCTATTAAAATTTGATATTGTAAATTTTCATCCGTTAATTAATACCTCCACAATTGGTCTTAAAATTTCTGATTTTTTAAGTTTTATGAAAATACAAAAGAAGGTTGTTAAATTTTTTAATTTTGATAATTATGAAATTAGTCATGGAAAATAAAAACATAATTGAAGTAGATGAACAAAGTTTTGTAGAAAAAGTAATTGATGCTTCAGAAAATTCTTTAGTTTTAGTTGATTTTTGGGCCCCTTGGTGTGGCCCTTGCAAACAACTAACTCCAATTTTAACTGAAATAGCTGATGAAAATAAGGAAAGGTTTATTCTTGCAAAAATTAATATTGATGAAAATCAACAAATAGCTGCTCAACTAAGAATACAATCGATTCCTACTGTTTTTGCTTTTTCAAACAAAAAAATCTTAGATGCATTCCAAGGAGTATTGCCAAAACAAAAAATTATTGAATTTATCGAAAAAAATTTAGGATCAAGTTTAGTAGAAGATAATTCAAAGGATTTAGATGAAATAAAAAAATTAATCAAAAATGAAGAATTTGAAAAAGCTATTGGCGTTTTAGATGAATTTTTAATAGAAAAATCAGATAATGTAGAGGCGTTATCTATGTACATTGAGTGTTTGTCTAATTTATCAAGATTTGAAGAGGCCGAGAATTTTATAAATTCATTATCAGATGAAATAAAAAAAGAATCTAAATTAATGTCTTCAATATCTATATTAGAGCTTAACAAAAAAAATGAGACAAGCGCTTCCACCCTAGAACAATTAAATGCAAATCACTCCAAAGATCCTGAAAATATAGACATCATTATTGAAATTGCTGAAAAATATTTTGCAGAAAAAAAATTTGATAGTGCTTTCGATTTTTTAATAAAAAAATATCCTATTTTTAAAAATAATAAACAAAAAAAAATAAAAGAATCTTTGGTAAATTTTTTTAATCTTCTTGGTAATAACAACGAATATACAAAAAAATATAGAAAAATATTTTCTAGCATTATGTTTTCCTAGAATCAAAAAACCTTATGTCAAATGATCAATTAACAATTCCAATTTTTCCTTTAAATGGGGCATTACTTTTGCCCAATGGAAATTTACCGTTGAATATTTTTGAGGATAGATACCTTGATATGGTCAACTATAGTTTATCAAAAAATAAATATATTGGTATGGCGCAGTTTCAAAATCAAAAAGAAAATATTTTATACAACACGGGATGTATTGGTAAAATTACTAACTTTGTAGAAACTGATGATAATAGATATTTGATAAATCTATTTGGAGTTAAAAAATTTAATATCATTGAAGAAATTAAACATGAAAAAAGTTTCAGAATTTTTAATGTAAAAATTGATAACAATTATGATTCTGATAATTTTAATGAAAACAATTTTGATCGAAATTCATTAATTAATAAAATTAAATTTTTTTTTAAAAAAAATAATATCAGCGTTAATATGGACGAACTCCAAACTATCGAAAATAAGCAGCTTATCAGCACTTTATCTATGATTTGTCCTTTTGAAATAAACGAGAAACAGATGTTGTTAGAATCAAAAAATATTAATGAATTAAATGAAGCCCTTTTAGCCCTTTTAGAATTTAATAATAAAAGTGATAAATCAAGAACAATAAATTGAAGTTATTTCTTCAACCAATTAAATAAATTTATTTTTTTCCCCATGGCATACGATGAAATTAAAAAATTCAAAGATCTATTATTATCAATAAAATCAATACCAATATTCCTTAATTTTTTTACCAATATATTATCAACTGAAAAAATTGAATTTAGTTTATCGGTTATCTGATACAAAACAAAAGCATCGTAAAATGTTTTATCATTATATTTTTTTAAAATTACATTATTTCCCAACTCTAAACCTAATTCCCTTCCTTCTTTTAAGACAACAAATAAATTATAGATATCTCGAATACCTAAATTCCAACCTTGTCCAGCAATTGGATGAACTGAGTGAGCAGCATCGCCCACAAAAACTAATTTTTCGGAATAAAATGTACTATTAATATGGGCAGAAAGATTAAATATTTTCTTATTTGAAATTTTTTTTATATTTCCCACAAAGCTTTTTATTTCATCTTCAATAACGGCGCTTAGTCTGTTTGAGTCAATTAAGGCTTTTAAAAAATTAGTTTTGTGTGACCAAATAATAGAGCTTTGATAAAAATTCTTATTTTTTTTCATAGGCAAAATAGCTAACGGTCCACTTGATTTAAAAATTTCATAGGCTTGATTTTTATGATCTTTAGAATGAATAACGTTTAAAAACAAAGCGCTGTGATTATAGTTTTTTTTAAAAGCGTTAATTTTTAATAATTTCCTGAGGGAGCTGAACTTGCCGTCAGCCGCTACTACTAGATTTGAATTAAAAATATATTTTTTAGATTTTAATGAAACTTTTCTAGAATTTGTTTCTATAGATTTTATATCAACCCCGTCATAGTAATTGATATTTTTGTTCTTATTTATTTTATCAAAAAAAATTGTTTTTAGAATTTTGTTTTCAACAATATATCCTAAGTTTTCATCCTCATTGGCGTTTTCAAAATCTATTTTATTAGAAATTTTTCTGTCACAGACTTTGATCTTATTTATAGGAGTAACATGTTGGGCGATATTTTTCCAAAGTCCAAAATCATCAAATATTTTTTTAGATCCTTCTGAAATTGCAGTTGTTCTAATATCTCCTGTCTTAAAGTAAGAAGCGCCTATTTTATTTTTATCTATAATGGTAATCTTATATCCGATCTCAGATAATATGCCTGCAGCGCATAAGCCTGTTAATCCAGACCCGACGATAAGTATTTCAGCATTAATATTTTTCATAATTTCCTTCGAATTATATAAATCTAAATGTATTACAATAAATATCTATGTTTAAAACTAGGAATTTAAAGAAATATTCAATATCATTATTATTTGGCATTCTTTTGCTTGTTGTTTCTGTGTTGATATCAATGGGTTTTTTTAATCATCAATTAAATGACTTCGCTTTTGGAAGCTTTTCTTCTGAATTATCTAAAAACAATTTAATTGTCTATTACACTAGTTATTTTTCCGGAACCCTTTTAGCTTTATTTGGATATTCTTCTTATTTGATCCCAGTTTTTTTTACGATTTTTGGAATAAAAAAAATTATAAATATAAAAACTAATTTCTTCTTTATACACCTTATATTTCTCATTTTGGGAATTAGCTTGTCAAGCCTTTTAATGATTTTTTTTAGATTTGATACAAATATAATTGGGTTGTTTGGAATAAATTTCATATACACAAATTTATATGAAACAATCAATAATGATTTGTATTACTATGTTTTAATATTTGTAATATTTATTTTTTCTGTTTTTTTTACTTTATATGGTTTAACAATAAAAAATAAAATTGTTTTTATAATATTTAAGTTTTGTATAGCTTTATTTTTTTCAATTTTCAAAAATTTAAAACTTAACTTTATTTATTCTGTGTTCAAAAAAATACAATTTAAGCCTATTGAAGAAAATCCTGAAAGAAAATTATTAAGAAAAAATAAAATTTCAAAAAAAGAACCTGGCTTTTTCAAAAACAATAGGGAATATTCTTCAACAACAAAAGATAATTTTTCGCATAGTAGCAATAAATACAGCTTGCCTCCTTTGAGTTTACTAAAAAAAACTGAAAGAACAAAATATGATACTAGGGATCAGTTAAAAATTAATCAAGAGAGAGCAAAAAGATTAGAAAATATTTTATTAGAATATGGTGTTGAGGGCAAAATACAAAAATATAAAACAGGGCCTTTAATTACATTGTTTGAATTTGTTCCTGCGCCAGGTATAAAAAATAGTAAAATAGTTGGTTTATCTGATGATATTACAAGAGCAATGTCTTCATTGTCTACTAGAATTTCTTCTCAACCAGGAAAAAGTACAATTGGGATAGAGATACCAAATGACCAAAAGTTTGAAGTAATGTTGGGAGATCTTTTAAATGATGCGTACTTTCAAAGTAATAACAAAAGTTTAACTCTAGCTTTAGGAAAAAATATTTCTGGCGATAATGTCTTTACTGATTTAGAAAAAATGCCACACTTATTAATTGCCGGTACCACAGGTTCAGGAAAATCGGTTGCTATTAATAGCATGATATTAAGTCTTTTATTTAGATTTAAGCCTAGTGAGTGTAAATTTATTTTGATTGATCCAAAAATGCTTGAGCTAAGTGTTTATGAGGATATCCCACACCTTTTAACACCAGTGGTAACAAATCCTAATAAAGCAATTTTTGCCTTAAAGTGGGTAGTAAATGAGATGGAAAATAGGTATCGATTAATGAGCTCTACTGGGGTTAAAAACATAAATTCTTTTAATGAAAAAATATCTTTAACAATATCAAAGGGTAAAAAACTTTTCAGGGAAATACAAACTGGATTTGATAAAGAAACAAGATTGCCAATTATTGAAAAAAAAGAAATTCCATTAGATAAATTGCCACTGATTGTTGTTGTAATTGATGAAATGGCAGATTTAATGATGGTTGCTGGAAAGGAAGTTGAAAACTTAGTTCAAAGACTTGCGCAAATGGCCAGAGCTTCGGGTATACACTTAATAACGGCCACTCAAAGACCTAGCGTTGATGTCATTACGGGCACAATTAAGGCAAACTTTCCAAGTAGAATAAGTTTTAGGGTGGCAAGTAAGTTTGACAGCAGAACTATAATTAATGAGATGGGTGCAGAACAATTGTTAGGAAGTGGTGATATGCTTTTTCTAGAAAATGGCGCTCATCTACAAAGATTGCATGGGGGTTATGTTTCAGAAAAAGAAATAGAAAATATTGTAAATTTTATAAATTCTCAATCTTCAAATTCCAACAAGGTAGACATTACTGAAGAAAAAAATCTTAATGAAAATAATACTTTTAATTTTATGGATTCAAAAAATGTAGATGAATTGTATGAACAGGCTGTAACAATAGTTACTAAACAACAAAAAGTTTCAACTAGTTATATCCAAAGATATTTACAAATTGGATATAATAGGGCTGCAAGAATTGTTGAAAAAATGGAAAAGGATGGAATTATTACAGAGCCAAATAATTCAGGAAAAAGAGAAGTTCTAAGAAAATGAAATTTAAAATAGTTTCATTAGTTATTTTATCTTTATCAATTTTTTTTTTAAATTCAGTTTATTCAAAAACTATAGAAGAAACATATAGAGAAAAAGTATTTAATTATATAAAGAAAGTTGAAGAGTTTGAGTCGAGATTTATTCAAATACAAGAAAACGAAGTTCAAAATGGCAGCTTCTATAAAGGAAATAACAGAATAAGAATAATCTATGACGAGCCCACAAGTATAGAGTTTGTAATAAAAAAAAATAATGCAATGTATTTCAATAAAAATTTACAAGAAGTTCAGTATTTTGGCACCAAGAATAATAATGCAAAAATTTTTTTTGATCTATTTAATGATTTAAGTTTTTTAGATGATGCGAATTTTAAAAATGCTTCAAGTATGTTTTATTTTTATAAAGATATTAATGTGGATGATGAGGCAATAGAAATAAAAGTATACTTTGAGGAATCCCCTATTCTTTTGCGTCGTATTGACATTTTGGAGGGTGAAAACATAACAAACATATACATCAATAACATAAATTTTAATCCAGATTTTGATAAAGATTTTTTTAGCCTGGCAAACCCATTGCTTAAATAATTGTCATTTTTATATTTTTTTGATCATCATACTCTATTTTAATTTGATTGCTTACTTTGGTAATTTTATTCCTTAGTCTGTAGAGGTGCGTGTCAAGAGATTTGCTTTCTATTACAGCTTTGTGTCCTAAAACAATTTCATTTATTTGTTTTTTGCTAATTGAGTTTTGATTTTTTAATAATGTGATTAGTTTGGATTCAATTTCGGTAAGATATATTTCTTGCTTAGTTTTGGTATTAGTTAATAAATTATCATTAGATATGAATAAAAATTCATTTAAAATTATTTTTTCTGAAAAAAAACTGTTCATTTTTTCCTCAAAAATCAAAAAGTCGACTGGATAAAAAATTTTGTTTATAATTGATTGTTCATAAATTTCTTTAAAATCAAGAGGAAGTAAATAGAAGATATTTTTTATTTCTAATTTTGAGATGCTGGACAATATTTTACTAAACTCTTTTAATTTAGTGTTGTGAGAAACAATATATAAATTGTTAGAATTTTTGGAAGTGTTTAGTTCGCTTTCTTTACATCTCTTGAATGTAAATTTACTAGAATTTAAAATAAAGTTTATTATATGGCTGTCTTCTTTAGACGAGTTTGAGAAAAGCTTTATCATTTTAAATTAATCGTCAAAAAGTAGTGATCCTATTCTTATATGAGTTGCTCCGCAAGTCAAAGCAGTTTTATAGTCTGCGCTCATCCCCATACTTAAAAATTTAAGATTTATATTTTTTGCAAGATTTTTTAATAAAATGAAGTGCTCTTGAGGATCTTCATCAATTGGAGGAATGCACATCAAGCCAATTATATTAATGCTTAAGTCTTTGTTACAATAATTAAAAAAATCAAATAGTTGATCAGTGGCTATGCCAGATTTTTGTGGTTCGTTTCCTGTATTAACCTGAATAAAAAAAGATTTTTTTTTATTTATGGAAAAATCTCCAATATTTTTATTAAATTCTAAAGCTAGTTTTTCTCTATCAAGAGTGTGAAAAACATCAAATATTTCTAGTGATTTTTTTACTTTATTGGTTTGCATAGGCCCCGTCATGTGTAATTCAATATCATTATGTTTTTTTTTAATTTCCACGAATTTAGAAATTGCTTCTTGAAGTCTATTTTCAGCAAAATGCCTAATTCCAAACTTTATTGCCTGAGTAACAGATGAAATGGGCCTATTCTTAGTTACAACTATAATGCTTGGCTTAATCTCTTGATTTTTAATAGATAGATTTTGGCTATAATCAGCTATTTTTTTATAATTTTCTTTAATAAAGGTCATTTTAATGAATTTATGTTGCATAAATACAACAAAAATAAAAATAATTTTTATATTTTATTAAAATAATGGAAATACAAGGCTTTTTTTTATAAGTCCATACCATAGTGTAAATAATTTACACTATTAATGAATATTCATTAACTCAAAAGGAGTAATTATGAAAAAAGA
>PTKX01000029.1 GCA_002938195.1 Alphaproteobacteria bacterium MarineAlpha5_Bin7
TCAACAATTTTTCTTTTAATTCTGATTGTTTTATAACTGACAACATAGCATATATAGATTTATCCTTACTTTTTATTGTAAATCCTATTAATGTTGCAAACTCAAATATTTTCTTGCCATTCTATATAGCCATAATTGACAAAAAAAATGAACTAAAAGATATACAATATTATAACATTAGTGGAAATTTCAAAATAGATAATGAAACAAATCTATATGTTGAATCCGAGCTAAGAAAGAAAATTAAATTTAGATTATTGCATGATGATACAAGAGATATTTCAGCAGATGTATTAGTTGTAGGTTTTATGTTAAGTAAAAACCAGCTAGAAATATTAAATTAATTTTTAATAATTGAACCAATTTCTTCAGTAGACTCTTTAACAATATTTTGTTTATCTTTATCGCTTAATTTTTTAATAAGAAGATCGGTTGAAGCAGAAATAGAAATTTGTGTTATTTCTTGCTGAATCTCTAAATTAGCATCTCTTGTCATTTGTTCAATTTTAGCAGCAGCTATCGCATTTTTTTTATTTAATTGTTCTTGGAGTTTAAGATGTGTTTCGTTTTCTATGGACCCAATTCTTTCTTTTGCTTGTTCATTAATTAAGTTAATTTCATTTTTCACATCATTTTGTCTTTTTTTAATTTCACTTAAAATAACCTGTGTATCATTCTTTAATTTTTCAGCATTATTTATATCAGTTTTAATTTGCTCTATTTTATCATCTAAATTTTTTGTAAGTATTTTTTTTATTGGATTAAAAATTAATACAACAAATATAATAAAAGATATAAGAACCCAAAATTGAGGATCACTAAACATACTAATTAGCAACTTTAGACTTCATTTTTTCTATTGAATTTTTTATTTCTTTATCATCAATATTCAATGTAGAAATCTTGTTAAGAGTTAGTTTTGTTACTTCAAAAATTTGCGAATTAATTTGCTCTAGAGAATTATTTTTATTTTTTTCAATAGCTAATCCAGAATCTTCTATCTTTTTATTCAGTATTTTATCAAGATTACTCAGCTCTTCCAAAGACTTTGCTTGTATATTTTGTATAGCACCTTTGATTTGATCACTTGTCTCATCTTTAGCTTTTTTTAATTGATCTTCTATCTGTTTCTGTATTTCTTCTGCCTCAGCCTGCATTTTTTTAGCCGTATTAACATCATTATTAATTTTATTATCTCTTTTTTCTAACACTGAACTAATTCTCGGTAATGATATTTTCCACAAGAAAAATAACAAAAACGAAAATGTTAATATTAGCCAAAAAAGCTGCGATATAAAAAATTCAGGATTTAACTGAGGCATATCAACAAACCTAATTATCCAAATAAAATAACAAGCGCTATCACTAGTGCAAATAGTGCGATAGCCTCTACTAGAGCAAATCCCAACATAGTCATTGTAAATACTTCTCCTCTTGCAGCGGGGTTTCTTCCAACCGCTTCAATAAAAGAAGAAAAGATATTTCCAATACCAATACCAGAACCAATGACACCAATAACGGCAAGTCCTGCTCCGATAACTTTAGCTGCTTCAATTTCCATAAATCCTCCTAGATTGTTTAGTGTAAATGATATGCATCGTTTATATATAAGCATGTTAATATCGCAAATACATAAGCTTGTAAAAATGCAATTAATATTTCCAGACCAGTAAGTGCAACAATGAATGTTAATGGTAAAGCACCAGTAAAGAACGGCATTGATACAACAAAACCAGCAAAGACCTTAAGTAAAGTATGACCAGCTAACATGTTAGCAAAAAGTCGTACAGATAAACTGATTGGGCGAGATAAATATGAGATTACTTCAATTGGTATAAGTAGTGGGTGCATATAAAATGGAACACCTGGAATATAAAAAAAAGTAAAGAAACGAATGCCATGATTTATAAATCCTAGGATTGTAACACCAATAAAAACAACTGAAGCTAAAGCAAAAGTTACTATAATATGGCTTGTTTAAATAAATTGGTAAGGCACCATACCAACCATATTCCCAATTAAGACAAACATGAATAATGAAAAAACAAATGGAAAGTATCTTCTTCCATTATCTCCAACTGTATCACTTAAAAGTTGGGCAATAAAAGTATACATTAATTCAGATATAAGTTGTAATCGCGATGGAATAATTGAACGAGTATTGACAGTTAAGGTTAAAAATAAAGTTATAACAGCAACAGTAATAATCATTGATAGAGATGAATTGGTAAAAGAAAGATCAACACCTCCTGCTTTCATATGAACAAATGGTATAATTTCAAATTGTTCAAGGGGACTATGTTTTTCGCCTGAAGCTGCCATTTACATTAAATTGATATTAAAAAATTTACTGTTTTTCAATGCGACGCATTACACGATATACATTTAAAAATCCAGCTAATGCGCCAAGAATAAAAAAAATAATTAAGCCAAATGGAGAAATACCAAAATAATTATCCACAATCAGCCCAATACCCACTCCTACAACTAGTGCTGCGACAATTTCTGTACTTATTTTAAAACCAAAGCTTGCTGCATTGCTTTTGTTTTTTGGCTCAACATTAATTTGATTTTGGTTTGAAAGAGTAGAATCTATTTTTTTCTTTAGATCTTCTAGTTTGTCTTTTTGATTATTCATTTTCTTTTAATTGAACTGCCTTTTCTAAATCAACTGAAACAAGTTGAGATACCCCTTGTTCAGGCATTGTTACTCCAAATAATCTATTAACTCTAGCCATAGTCATTCGGTGGTGAGTGATAATTAAAAACTTTGTACTTAGAGTTTTAGACATTTCTTCCACTAAAGAGCAAAAACGATCTACATTTGTATCATCTAATGGCGCATCAACCTCATCAAGAACACATATTGGTGCAGGATTAGATAAAAATACAGCAAATAATAAAGAGAGAGCTGTTAAGGCTTGTTCTCCTCCTGACAATAAACTTAAATTTTGTAGTTTTTTTCCTGGCGGACTCGCAAAAATATCTAACCCAGCTTCTAAGGGATCACTTTCATCAGTAAACTTTAGGTAAGCTTTGCCACCACCAAATAGTTGAAAAAATAATTTTTGAAAATTTTCATTTACTATTCCATAAGCTGCTAGCAGTCTCTGTCTCCCTTCAGTGTTTAATCTATCAATTGCTTCTCTTAATTTAGATATTGCAGCAATTAAATCTGATTGATTTTTTTTTATCGAATCAACTTTATCTTCTAATTCTTTTGCTTCTTGTTCAGCTAACAAGTTAACGCCACCTAATCTTTCTTGCTCTGCTATTAAGCGTTCAAGCTTTCTCTCTAAATCTTCTAAAGGAGCTAATATTTTATTAGGATTTATTTTTGCTAAATCATATAAATTTTCAAGGGCAACATTCAATCTTTCTTTTACTTGTTCAGTTAGTTGTCTGATAGATTCATTATGAGTGCCAATAATGCCTTCAACTCTAATTTTTTCTTCTCTAAATTCATTTAATTTAACTTCTTCAAGTTTTAATTCTTTATTGGTCTCATTTGCTTTTGTTTCTTCATCTTGTAATTTCTTGGCAATTATTTCGTGCTCTTTTTTGTTATCTTCTATTAATTTTAAGAGCCTTACCTTTTCAGATGAAATACTAATTGGCATAGATTTCATTTTATCAAGTTCTTTTTTTAAATTGGATTCACGATTTTTTAATTCATCTATTCTTGCTTTGGCAGTAGTCATAATATTAAGCCATTTTTTTTCTTCAGCAGTTAATTGTTTAAGGCGTCTATTTTTCAGTTGTTCTAAAATTGCTTTAATCGAAGCATTTTCTTTGCCTTTAGAAGTAAAACCGTCCCATCTCCAAATTTCCCCTGATTCGCTAACGAGAACTTGTCCATCCAATAAATTATTATGATACTCATCAATTTTGTCTTTATTTTTAATTAGACCAATAAAATCTAAACGTTTTTTTAAATTATCTGGAGCTTTAATAAATTTAGAAAATGGAATTACATCTTCGGGAAAAGTTGATTGGTAACTTTTTGTATTTAATGTTTTCCAAAATGAAGATCCTTGTTCTTTTATAGATGCCATTAGTTCGTCTGAAAATACTGCTGCAAGAGCTTTTTCATACCCATCTTCAAAATCTAGGTAATCAATTATCGGACTATTTTCTTTTTTTTGATTTTGTGAATTTATACTATCTTCATTTTTTTCGTTAAAAAGGTCTCCCTGTTCCTTTTGAAGTGTAGATTTTTCATCTCTTACTTTGGATAGATTTTCTTTAGTATCCAATAGTAAAAATTCCTCTCTTTTTACATCATCGTTAATTTGTTCTATACGTATTTGAATTTCTTCTACAGCTGTATTAGCGCGTTCAATTTCTTTTTCTTGATTCTCTAAATTAATTGAATGTTTTTGTAGCTCTGATGCTATTTTATTTTCTTGAAGACGTAGATCAGGTAATGCTTGGAGTAATTGTTCATATTTAACATTAATAGAGCTTACAATCTCTGTCTGATCGGAAACTAAATTAGACTGTATCTTTAGTTTATCGTTAGCCTCTGATAGTTTTTCTTTTTCAATTCTTGATCTTTGATAAAACACTGACGCTCTTGCACGAGTAATGTCATTTTGAATATTTTTATATCTTTCTGCTTGTTTAGATTGTTTTTTTAATACAATTAATTGTTCTTCTTGTGTTTTTAAGACGTCTTTGACTCTAGCCAAATTATTTTCAGTGGAGTTTAATCGCAGTTCAGCATCATGTCTTCTTGAGTGTAGTCCAGTTATACCTGCAGCTTCTTCCAATAAAGTTCTTCTCTGCTCAGGTTTTGCTGCAATTATAGCTCCAACTCTTCCCTGACTAACCATAGACGTTGATCTTGCACCTGTGGCGGCATCAGCAAACAATAGCTGTACATCTTTTAATCTAACTTCTTTTCCATTGACTCTATATTCTGAACCTTCACCTCTCCATATTCTTCTGGTAACTTCAATTTCATCAGATTGATTAAATAATCCTGGAGCCTTCCTATCTTTGTTGTCTAAATCAATTGTTACCTCGGCGATATCCCAAGCTGGTCTATCGGAAGTTCCATTAAAAATAACATCATCTAATTCACTACCTCTCATTTGTTTTGGGGATAATTCTCCCATTACAAAACGAAAAGCCTCTACTAGATTAGATTTACCACATCCATTAGGTCCAACAATTCCTGTCAAACCTTGCTCTATCACCACTTCAGTTGGTTCTACGAAAGATTTAAAGCCTTTTAATTTAAGCTTATTAAATTTAATCATCTATTGTTCTGATAATATTTTATCAATGATTTGTCTAAAGTCTTTTATAGGTTTGTTTCCTTCAAGCAATGTGCCATTAATAATAAAAGAAGGTGTTGATTTAATTTTATATTCATTTTGTGCAATAATAATGCCTTGCAAAATAAGGTTTTCCACCTCTTCATTTTCTATACATTGGTTAAATTGCTCTTTTGACATACCTCCGCTTTGCATAATCTTATACAACTCCTTATTAATCTGCTCCTTTTCTCTAACAATCCATTTTGATTGTAATTGGTAAAGAGCATCAGTGTATTGATAACGAAATTCATTTGGAACACATCTTAGAACCATGCTGCCTAAAAGAGCGGGATAATTAAAAGGAAAATCTCTAAAAACAATTTTTACTTTGCCAGTATCTACAAATTCCTCAATTATTTTAGGCAAAGTATTTATATGAAAATCAGCACAATGATGGCATGATAGAGATGCGTACTCTATTATAGTTATTGGGGCGTCTGAATCTCCTATAATAAAATCATCATCTGTAATCTCAATTACTGATTTTCCATAGACAGGTATACTAAATAAAATGAAAAAATAAAAAAAATATCTGATAAAAAAAACCATATTATTCGTCGTTTTCTATAGAAATTCCTAGATTAATTATAGATTGTTGAAGTTTTTTATCATTTATTTTTGGATTTGTACTTTTTATTTCTTCTATTATTTTTGATGTATTTTTATATTTAATATTACTATATTTAATATTGTTATTATTATTAATAACAAGTTTTTGATGTATTTTTATTCCTCTTATTGCAGAATAACCAAAAAAAGAATTGATTTTTTCCACAATTTTGTTTTGAAAATGTTGAAATTCCACAGCTATAGATGGTGTTACATTTACATGCAAAAATTTGTGAAAAACATCTTCATTTGATTCATTTTTTTCAACAAATATGGAAACTATTTTTAGAGGTTCGGAATTTTCAGCAAAAAAAGGACCTACAATTTGCAGCCATTTTGAGTAAATTGTAAATTCTAATTTTCCAAATCTATACTGAAATTTTTGATTAATATTTCTTAATGAATCGCCAATTTTACTTGGTTTATAATTTCTATTTTTTGATGCTATATTTTTCATTGTTTCTTCAATAATATATAATATTATATTATCAAATTGTGATATCAATAATTAATGCAAAAATTAAAAGCTAAAGAACTTATAATTCAAAGAAAATTACTCGGTTGGTATAAAAAGAATAAGAGAAACTTGCCTTGGCGCAAATTATATAAAAATCAGTTACCCAGTCCTTATTTTGTTTTAGTTAGCGAATATATGCTCCAACAGACAACTGTAGGAACTGTTAAAAAAAGATTTGAAGAATTTGTTGTTAAATGGCCATCAATAAATCAATTGACGAATATTTCTGAGTCAAAAATTCTAAGTTTTTGGTCTGGGTTAGGATATTATTCAAGAGCAAAAAATTTGTTGAAAGCCGCAAAAATAATAAAGAAAAAATTTAATAATGAGATTCCTTGTGCATATGATAATCTTATAATACTACCTGGCATAGGAGATTATACCGCTAAAGCCATTTTGGGTATTGCTTATAATAAACCCGTTATGCCTATTGATTCCAATATTGAAAGAATTATAGCTCGTATATATGGTTTACAATCACCTTTAATGAAAATTAAAAAACAATTAAAAGATAAATCTAATTTATTCATCTCTAAAAAATCTTCTTCCAATTTAATTCAAGCTTTTATGGATTATGGATCACTTGTTTGCACTCCCAGAAATCCAGATTGTAAAAGTTGTTTGATAAAATCAAAATGTGTCTCTAATAAAAAAAATCTTCAAAACATAATTCCTGTCAAAATAAAATCAAATATAGAAAAAAGACGAAAATATTCGCGAGCATATATTATTTACAATGAGAATAATGAAATTTTAGTAAGAAAACGTTCATCAAAAGGCATGCTGCCTTCAATGCTAGAAATTCCAAACGATAATTGGGTAATAAATAAAAAAAAACTAGTTGAAGATAGTATTGTTAAGAAAGTAAAAAAAAATATAAAGTTTAAAGGATTGATAGAGTATTCATTTAGTCATTTTAATTTAGAGACAGAAGTTTTTTTTGCCTATGTTAAAAAAAATAATTTTCAAAAGCATAAATGGATAAAAAAAAATAATTTTAAGAATTCTGGATTACCGACAGTAATGAAAAAAATTATTGAAATTGCGATTTAATATATGAATGATAGCTTTCCTCAAGGCACTGCCTGGATAGATGGAAAATTTGTCAAATTATCTGAAGCAAAAATATCAATTTTAGATTGGGGATTTCTTAGATCAGATGCAACCTATGATGTGGTACATGTATGGAAGAATAATTTTTTTCAATTAGATAAACACATAGATCGTTTTTTTGAATCAACTAAAAAATTACGTATGCCATGTCAAATAACTCGTAATGAGTTAAAAATAATATTAGCTAAGTGTGTTAAAAATTCAGGATTTGAAAATGCATATGTAGAGATGATACAGACAAGGGGCGTTTCTCCTAATTTTGATAGAGATCCAAGGAAGGCAACACCAAATGTAATGGCTTTTGCTGTTCCTTTTGGCTGGATACTTAAACCAAAAGATTTTGAAATTGGATTAGATGTTTATTTAACAGATATAAAAAGAATTCCAGCAAGCTCTATTGATCCTACTATTAAAAACTACCACTGGATGGATCTTGTAACAGGCATGTTTAAAGCATATGAAAAAGGTCATCACACAGCCCTATTAGTAGATGAACATAATAACATTACTGAAGGTCCTGGATTTAATATTTTTTGTGTTGATGAAACTGGCATTATTACTCCTGACACAGGAGTTTTAGAAGGTATAACAAGGCAAACAGTATTTAATTTAGCAATTGAATTAGAAATAAATATTTCAAAAAAACCTATTTCTGCTGAAAATTTAAAAAAATCAAAAGAATTATTTGCCACTTCGACAGCTGGGGGTATTATGCCTATAACAAAAATATCTGGTGATATAATAGGATTAGGAAATGTTGGAAATATAACAAGACAAATTCATAAACTATATTGGCAAAAACATTCAGATTCTAATTGGATTACACCAATCAATAATATTTTAAAATAAAGCTTTTATAAGTTATTTATTAGTTAAGTTTTTTGGATCGGTAATCCCCTCGTATTTCATCAAGAAGAGTAGAAGAGTTTTTTTCTTTAACGTGCCAAAAGTCCCACCCATTACAACTCGGTAGACCTTGAATTTTCGCTCCAACTTGATGAATAGATCCAGACATATCATTTATTTTAATACTTCCATCGATGGTAACAGTGGCTTTGTAACGTTCTTTTTTATCAGTTAAAACTGCTCCTGGCGGAATAACGCCTTGCTCTACTAATTCGCCAAAAGGAATCTTTGGCAGATCTTTTCTACTTTTTTTTAATTTTATAATTTCATCATTAAGCGGTTTTGTATCTTTTAATCTTTTTTTAGCAAGTACGATATATTCTTTATCTTTTTCAATGCCAATGAAATTGCGTTGTAATTTTTTTGCCATCACTGCAGTAGTCCCTGAACCTAAAAAAGGATCTAAAATTGTATCACCTTTATTTGTTGATGAAACAAGAATGCGATAAAGTAAAGCTTGTGGTTTTTGTGTTGGGTGAGAACGTTGATTATTAGATTTACGCAAACGTTCTTTCCCTGAACAAATAGGAATGTGCCAATCACTTCTCATCTGCTTTCCTTCATTGAGTTCTTTTAAGTTTTGATAATTAAAAGTATATTTTGCTTTTCGTGACGAAGTACACCATAAAAGAGTTTCATGAGCATTAGTAAAGCGAGTTCCTCTAAAATTGGGCATTGGATTTGTTTTATGCCAAATAATATCGTTTAATATCCAAAATCCTAGATTTTGTATTGAAGTGCCGAGTCTTAAAATATTATGATAGCTTCCGATAACCCAAAAAGCGCCTCCATCTTTTAAAATTCTTTTACACTCTTTCAACCATGCGAGACAAAATTTGTCATAAGCTTGATAGTTATCAAATTTATCCCAATCATTATTTACTGCCTCTACGGTTGATTGATCTGGCCGATACAAAGTATCTTTTAGCTGAAGGTTATAAGGTGGGTCAGCAAAAATAAGATCAACCGATTTTTCAGGAATATGTTTTAAAATTTCTAAACTGTTTCCTTGTATGATAGAATTTTTCTTAATCAACATAATAGAATCTTTAAGGAGATATTGAATCAGGTCAACCTAAGTTATCAACAGAGCGAATCATTTATTCTGGATAAGTGACTTTATAGGTTCAAAACTTTTGCGATGATGAATCGTGATTCCTGTTTTACAAATTTGTTCTATGTGTTTTTTTGTTCCATAACCTGCATTTGAAGACCAATGATAATTAGGAAATGAATATGATAGAAATCTCATATAACGGTCCCTATAAATTTTAGCTATTATTGAAGCTGTAGCTATAGTCAAAGACTTCTGGTCTCCTTTGATTATACTTTTTCCAGGATAATTTTTTAAATTTATATCGAAGTTGCCATCAATAATTAAGGGAGTAGGGGGTTGTTTAAGATTAATCACAGCCCTTCTCATAGACAGTTTGGTTGCCTCTAGAATATTAAATTTATCTATTTCTTTTACACTTGCCATACCTAAACTAAATTTTATTTTATTTTTTATTTTTAATTGAAAGATGAATTTAAACACTTTCATTCTTTTATTAATTGTTAGTTTTTTTGAGTCATCAATTAATGAGATTAAATTATTATCTATTTTAGTATCAAAAAAAATAACAGCACTACTTACTACAGGTCCTGCTAGAGGTCCTCTACCTACTTCATCTAGCCCAATAACTTTTTGTTTAAATGATTTTTCAATAATAAAGTTTGGCAAATTATTTTTCTTTTAATCTAGGCATAATTTCAATAAAATTACATGGTTTGTGTCTAATATCTAATTGATATTGAAGAATTTGATCCCAGCCATCTTTACAAGCATTTGGAGAACCTGGTAATGAAAAAATATAGGTATGATTAGCGAGACCTGCAATTGCACGAGATTGGATTGTAGAAGTACCAATTTTTTCATAGCTAATTTGGCGAAATAATTCTCCAAAACCATCTATAATTTTTTCTGAAAGGACTATTACAGCCTCGGGCGTTGAATCTCTTCCTGTTAAACCTGTTCCTCCTGTAGTAATGATAGCATCAATATTTTTATTTTTTGTTAGATCAGAAATTGTATTTTTAATAATTTCAATATCATCTTTTATAATTTTTCTTATTTCAATTTTATGTCCAAAATTAATTATTCTTTCATTTAGTAAATTCCCCGATTTATCATTTTCTAAAGTTCTAGTATCTGAAATTGTTATAAGTCCAATATTTATAGAGACAAATTTTAATGATTTATCGATATTCATAATGATTTAATAGATTGGGTTTTCTCCATTAGATAACATTTTCAGTGAATTTGTTTCATTACCAAGTTTACTGCTATAAATCCAATATTTAGTTAAAACTTTTTCAATAAACCATCTAGTTTCTCTTGAAGGTATACTTTCCATAAAGAATAAAGGATCATCTAAGTAATTTGTATTTTCTTTCCATTTTTGTAAATTTCCCGGACCACCATTGTAAGCAGCTGTTAAATAAATCAAGTTGTTATCTATACCATCGAGGTCTAATAAATATTCAATATATTCTTGCCCGACTTCGATATTTATTTCAGGTATTTTTAATATATTTGCATTATTTCTCTTTACTTCTTTATTGGAAGAAATAAATTTTGCAGTTGAAGGCATAACCTGCATTAAGCCCATTGCCCCTCTTCGACTTTTTGCTGAAGCATTAAACATAGATTCTTGATGCATAAAAGCAAATATCAAAGCTGGTTCGAGAGAAAATCCTTTTTTTGGTTTCCATAAAGGAGTTGGATAAAAAAATTGAATTGGAATTTTGACACCATATTTTTGAAGTTTTGATGCAATTTTAAGTTGTGTATATGCTAGATTAAAATTTTGAGCTAAATTTAACGACCATATAGCAACATTCTGATTCATCACTGAGTTAACTTTCATTATTTCTTTTTCTATCTCATCTAAAAGACCTATTTGAATTAAAGCTTTTATTCTTTTTATAGCTGGAAGGACTAATATTTTCTTTTCTTCATTATAACTTAAGTATTCATTTTTCCAATTAATTGGTTCTTCTATGCCAAGTATTTGTGTTGAAAGCATACCATAAAAACTATTAGGATTTATTGCTGCTCTTTTTAACCAAAAATTTATATCTTCATATTTATTGAGTTTAGCATATGAGCGTGCGGCCCAAAAACTTCCTGAAGCCTGATGCCAAACATCATCTTTAAGTGAAATCGAAAAATTTGAGAAAAATTCTGCTGCCTCTTCATACCGACCTAACCTCCATGCACACAGTCCTGCTGTCCATCCAGCATAAGGGACGTGAGTAGATGATTTTTCAAGAGCTTCTCTGGCTAATTTGATAGCTAATTCATTAATTTTAGGGTTATCATCTTCATTGGCTAAAAAATATCCTTTAGCAATAAGTTCCTTTTGCTGATCTATTTCAACCTGATCCAACAATATATTTACGTCTCTTTGATTTAATAGTTTCAGAGCTCCTGTTGGCCACCCATTGTTCACTCTAGATTTAATATTATTTAATAATTGTCTTTTTTCATTTTTTTGATTTTTTGATAATTTTTTTTTACTTTTGTATTTAGATTGTTTTTTTACTAAAATATTTTCTTCTTCAATACCTTTAACCTTCGTTGGTTGAACAGGACTTTTATAACCTTTAGGCATTCTTTTAACTGCTAATCGATAAATCCTTTTAGCTTGAGGAAGATCGTTATATTTTTTCAACCAATAATATAATTCTATATATTTTGATTTGTAACATTTTGGATGTAAATATCTTTGCGCTAAAACATGTCCCATTAAAATATCATTGTTTATTAATAAAATATGTTTATTTGCAGTTTTCCATTTACAAATTTCTTGATTTTCAAATATTTTTTTATAATTTATGATATCATCTGAAGATAAAATTTTTGTAGAGAAAATTTGGTCATATTTTTTTATTATTTCGTTATGAAATGTTAATGCATGGGTAACGTTAATTTTAAAAAAAGATAAAATTAAAAAAAAAATTATTATATTAACTTTTTTCATTTTTAATTTTTTGAATCATTTTTTTTACTTCTTTTAAATCTTCCCATGTTGTTCTTTTATTTTCAGGCGATCTTAATAGATAAGCAGGATGGTATATAGCACGCGTTGGTATAGGTCGATTAATTTGTAAGCTGTTATATTGATGCCATTTACCCCTAATTTTTGTTATTCCATGTGTTGTTGCAAGTATAGCTTTTGAAGCTGTGCCGCCAAGTAAAATAATAATCATTGGTTTTATTATATCAATATGTTTTTGAATAAAAGGTAGGCACTGTAAAATTTCCTCTGTGTTAGGAGTTCTATTATTTGGAGGACGCCAAGGAACTATATTGGTTATATAAATATCGTCTCTACTTAAATTTATAGCAGCGATCATTTTATTTAAAAGTTGACCCGCCAAACCAACGAATGGTTTTCCGACCCTATCTTCATCAGCTCCTGGAGCTTCACCAATAAACATAATTTTTGATTTAGGATTTCCATCAGCAAATACAGTTTTATTGGCATTATTTTTTAAAGAACAATTTGTTGATAATTTTATATAATTTTCTAATTGCTCTAATGATGTCACTTCATCTATTTTATTGGAGACATTGTTTCTATTTATTACTAGTTTTTTGCTCTCTTCAGAATAAAAATTATTGGGTTTTTCTTGCAAAAAAGTGGAAACACCACTTTGATGTAAAAATAACAAATATTCAATAGAATTTATTGACATAGCATTGAAAAAGTTTTTAATTAATAATACCTTTGAAACTGGAAGTAAATTTATAAATGAAGAAAAAAATTATTTTTATCATTTTTCTGATTATTTCTCTGTTTACTAATAAGGCATTTTCTCTTTCATCCTCCTCCTATCTAATAGCTAATTCAGCTATGTCTTTTTTTGATTATGAAGAAGCATTGACTTATTTTAAAAATAGCAAATTGAATGATTTCAATGAAAAAGACTTAGAAAAAAAACTTATAGCTTTTGTTAATACAGGTAATTTTACGAAAGCTTTAAATGTAGCAGATCAATTATTATTAAATGACAAGAATAATCAAGAAGCTTGGTTGGTTTATTTAATTTATGCTAAATTAAATAATTTAGACAAACCTTTTCAGAATTTTGAAAAACTTATAACAACAGAAAATTTAGATATTATTGATTTTATTTTTTATAATTCTAATAATAAAATAAATAATAATCAAAAAATTTCTGAGAATATTTTTAGAATAGTTAGTTCTTCATCTGATGATGATAAAAATGAATTTCAAAATTATAATTATTTAATATTTTATATAAATTTATCCTTAGTCTTACAAAACAAATATGATGAAGCAAATTATTATTTAGGAGTATTATATGAGAGATTACAAAATTATAAAAAAGCTGAAGAGCACTACAATAAGGTTAGAATAAATAATGAAAATTTATTTTTTGATAGTCAAAAACGAATAGCAACTAATCAAAAAAATTATAAAAGTATAGAGGACTCTGAAAAATATTTTTTTAAAATACTAAATCAATATCCAGATAATATAATCTTGAACGTAGGTTTAGCAGATTTATATCGTATATCTAATGAATATTTAAAAGCTGTTAAAAATTATTCTAAACTAATTAATATGGAAATTAACGAAGATTTAAAATGGCAATTATTATATTATCGAGGTATTTGTTATGAGCGACTTGATAATTGGGAACTTGCTGAAAAAGATTTTCTTCAATCATTAAATATTAATTGGGAGTCTCCTCAAGTTCTAAATTATTTAGCTTATGGTTGGATTGAAAGAGATATTTTTTTAGATAAATCATTAGAAATGTTGATCTTAGCTCACGATAAATATCCTGAAAGTCATTACATTCTTGATAGTTTAGCATGGGCGCATTTTAAAAAAAATAATCTTGAAATAGCATCAAAGCTTATGGAGGAAGTTGTACTTAGAGCTCCTGCAGAAGCTATATCTCTAGATCATTTAGGGGATATTTATTTTTCTTTAGGAAGAAAAAGAGAGGCATATTATATGTGGAAACAAGCTATTGATTTAGCAGAACCAGAAGACGACATTCTCGATTCAGTTCAAATGAAAATAGAAAAATATTATGCTGGATAATTATACTTTAAAAGTACCTGCGAAAATTAACCTATTCCTTAAAATTTTAAATAAAAGAAAAGATGGTTTTCATAATATTAGATCAGGCGTTACATTTATAAATTTGTATGACAAAGTAAATATTAGAAAGAAAGAAAATATGAATATTGTTTATTATGGTAAATTTAAGCCTAATAAAAATTTTTATACTGATTGTATAATTCAAAAAACTTTAAAATATCTAAAATTAAATAGTGACGTTAATTTTGAAATAAATATTGAAAAAAATATTCCTACTCAAGCAGGACTGGGTTCAGCTTCGACAAATGCTGCTGGATTAATCAAATGTTTGATAAAAATGAATTTAATTGAAATGAAGAATAATAAATTTTATTCACAAATAGGATCTGATATTCCTGTATGTTTATTCGGAAAAAATTCAATAATTACTGGAATTGGAGAGCAAGTTAAACAAACAACATTTCCTAAATATTATATTTTATTAGTGAAGCCTAATATCAATTTATCTACAAAAAATATGTACAACAAAATAAGTAACAATATTAGATTTAATTATAATACAAAAGATCAAGATAAAGTTAATGATTTTGAAAAAATTGCTATTGTTGATAATGATGAAATCAAAAAAATATTAACAAGCTTATCAAACAGTGAAGATGTTATTTTTGCTAGAATGACAGGAAGCGGCTCTTGTTGCTATGCTGTTTATAGTAAGATTGAGTATGCTGAAAAAGCAAAAAGGAAATTTAATGAAGATTTTCCAGATTTATGGACCTTTGTGGGAGAAAATAATATCTAGATAATTAAAATTAATTTAGTTATTATTCTGAATACTTAGTAATTCTATTTTTTTGATGTTAAAAATATCTTTTGATTTAGAGTTAATTAATGTTAAATCAACCCATAAAAAAATTAATTAGATCTATTAATTGGGGCGTCGCCAAGCGGTAAGGCATCGGTTTTTGGAGTCGACATTCGTAGGTTCGAATCCTACCGCCCCAGCCAAATTAGAACTGTCCAATATTGATTTATCAAAGATTGATAAAAAGGAATATTAAATTCTTCTTCAGGATAAGTGCCCCAGATATTTATTTTATTAATCCAACCTGAGCTATTTTCATACTTAATACTACACCAATTTTTTGTACAAGTTTTTATTTTTATTATGTTATACTTTCCTATTTTACCTTTAATCTTACCTTTCGGTCTATGATAAATTTGCACATCTTCATCATAAGGAGGGTTTACAAGAGCATACCTTTTGCCACTTAATAGACTTTTATGCATCCATCCTTGATTACCTTCAAAATCATTTATTTTTCTCCAATTATTATATTCATCAATTATTTCAATTGGAGTATTTGCAATAATATATTTTAATTTTATTGGATAATCCTTGCTTGGACCAATCCTTAAATTGGAATCATTGGATTTTAAAGAAACAAAACGAGGTATATTTAAGCCAGTTTCAATTCCCAATGTATCTGCTTTTGATACATAAGAATATAGTAATAAAATAGAAAATAGTATTTTTATATTCATGAATATAATAATTTAGTTCTTAAAATCATTAAATTATAGATATTTCAGCTTATTAGCAAATTTTTTTGCTATATAATAAATTCGATATAATAAATGCGCCCGTAGCTCAATTGGATAGAGCGCCAGACTACGGATCTGGAGGTTAGGAGTTCGACTCTTCTCGGGCGCGCCAA
>PTKX01000003.1 GCA_002938195.1 Alphaproteobacteria bacterium MarineAlpha5_Bin7
ACTGAAAAATTTCTTAAAAGAAAAAAATTTAACTTTAAAAATATTATGACTGCTAAGGAATATTTATCTGAAGATTTTAATCCTATAAACGATATGAGAGCTAGTAAAAAATATAGAAAAATAATTTGTGAAAATTTATTAGAAAAATTTTATTATGAAATTACTAATAACAAAACAATTTCAGTAAACTAATGAATCGTTTAGATAAAATTTTTTCATTAGAAATGCCTCATGAAAGTGCAGAAAAACATGTATCAGGTCTTGCTAAATATACAGATGATATAATTGAGCCTTATGGAACTCTTCATGCAGCAATAGGGTGGAGTAGAATTTCTAAAGGAAGAATTATTAAAATAGATTTGCGAGAAGTAATAAAATCAGAAGGTGTCCATGGAGTTATAACTAAAAAAGATATACCTGGTATTAATGATGTTGGTCCAGTCTTTAAAGGAGATTACATTTTTGTAGATAAAAAAATAGATTATTTTGGACAACCAATTTTTGCAGTAGCTGCTAAAACTACTGAATTAGCAAGAAAAGCAGTACTTAAAGCTAAAATTATATATAAAAAAGAAAAACCAATTGTAAATATTAAAGATGCTTTAAAGAAAAAATCATATATTTTAAAATCTAGAAATCTTATTAATGGCAATCCAGATAGAGCAATTAAATATTCTACTCATAAATTGACAGGTGAAATTCAGTCAGGTGGACAGGATCATTTTTATTTAGAAGGTCAAATTGCTTTAACAATACCCACAGAAGATAATTGCTTCAAAGTTTATACATCAACACAACATCCTTCTGAAACACAACAAATA
Organism: Alphaproteobacteria bacterium MarineAlpha5_Bin7; assembly: GCA_002938195.1. Classification (GTDB taxonomy): domain Bacteria; phylum Pseudomonadota; class Alphaproteobacteria; order HIMB59; genus MarineAlpha5-Bin7. The sequence continues at coordinate 822 of PTKX01000003.1, forward strand.
GTTGCAAAAGTTTTAAATCAAAATTTTAATACCATAGATGTAAATGTTAGAAGAATTGGCGGAGGTTTTGGTGGTAAAGAAACTCAATCTTTTATTTTTGCTGCTATTTCATCTTTATTGTCTAAAAAATTCAATAAGCCTGTAAAACTAAGAATAGATAGAGATGAAGATATGATTTTAACTGGTAAACGTCACGATTTTTATTTTAAATACGAAGTTGGCTTTACAAGTAAAGGAAAAATCAACGGTATTGATTTAGTTATGGCTTCTAGATGCGGTTATTCTGCAGATTTATCACAAGCTGTAAATGATAGAGCAGTTTATAATGTCGATAACGCATATAATATACCTAATATAAAAATTATCTCACATCGATGCAAAACGAACACTGTATCTAATACTGCATTTAGAGGATTTGGTGCTCCTCAAGGTTCATTTTGTATAGAAAATATAGTTGATAATATAGCTAATTTTTTAAATATAGATGCGCATAAAATTAGAAAAATTAATCTCTATAAAAAAAATAATACAACTCATTATGGTATGAAAATAGCAGATAATACAGCCAATGAAATTTATAACAAACTACTATCCACATCTAATTATTTGAAAAGAAGAAAAGAAATAGAAAAGTATAATGATTCTAACAAGTTTTTAAAAAAAGGATTAGCTATTACTCCAGCAAAATTTGGAATATCTTTTACCACAACGCATCTAAATCAAGGTGGTGCTTTAGTTCATATATATACTGATGGAACTATTCATTTAAATCATGGAGGTGTGGAGATGGGACAAGGTCTTATGACTAAAATATCTCAAATCACTGCTAATTGCTTTGGAATAAATGTAGATAAAATTAGAATTAGTGCTACAAATACTGAAAAAGTTGCTAATACTTCAGCTTCGGCAGCTTCCGCTTCTACTGATATTAATGGAGCAGCAGTTTTAAATGCAATAGAAAAAATAAAAAAGAATTTATTTATATTTATAAGAAAAAATTTTAATTTTAATGGCAATACAATTATATTTGAAAATAACTATGTTTATTTTGGAAAAAAAAGAATTACATTTAAAAAACTAGTATCTTTGGCTTATTTAAATAGAGTATCTTTATCCTCTTCTGGATTTTATAAAACTCCAAAAATTTATGTAGATAAAAAAACTCTTAGAGGAAGGCCATTTTTATATTTTTGTTACGGTGCAGCTGTAAGTGAAGTTATAATTGATACACTAACTGGTGAAAATAAATTATTAAAAGTAGATATTTTGCATGATGTAGGAAATTCTATAAATCCATCAATAGATTATGGTCAAATTGAAGGTGGATTTGTCCAAGGTTTAGGTTGGCTAACTTCCGAAGAAATTTCTTGGGCTAATAATGGTAATTTACTAGTACACAGTCCATCGACATATAAAATTCCTGTTATGAATGATATACCAATTAATTTTAATACAAAAATTCATAAATATAAAGGAAACACAGAGAGCGCTATAAATAAGTCTAAAGCTGTAGGCGAGCCTCCATTATTGTTAGCCCTTTCAACTTTTTTTGCAATAAAAAATGCAATTAGTTATGCAAAAAATAAAAATAAAGTTAAACTAATCGCACCTGCCACACCTGAAAATATTTTAAATTCAATTAATAGTTAAAGATGATTTTTAAAAAAATACATGAGGCTGAAAAATTTAATTTTGCAATAATTAAAGCTAAATTAATTAATACTGAAGGTTCTGTACCAAGAAATGAAGGTACAATTATGCTGATATCTAAAAAATATATTTTTGGATCAATTGGTGGTGGTCAATTGGAATATAGCGTAATTCAACAATCTTTAAATATTTTAAATAATAATCAAAATTTTAAAGAAAGAATAATCAATATTCCTTTAGGCCCCTCTATTGGACAATGTTGTGGCGGATATGTTCAAGTTAAACTCTCTAAACATAAAGATGGAAAAGAAAGTTTTAAAAACGAACAAAATATTAATAATATAAAAGACAATTTATATATTTTTGGCGCAGGTCATATTGGTAAAGAACTTTCTTATAAATTTATTGATTTAGATTTTAATATAAATTTAATAGATTCTAGAAAAGAATATTTACAAGTTATAAAGAATGAAAATATAATAAATATTTATGCAAAATTACCTTGGCTGTTAATTAAAAGTTTACCAAAAGATTCTTTTTTTATTATATTAACTCACAGTCATGATTATGATTTTAAAATAATTAATGAAATTTTAAAAATAAATAAATTTAAATTTATTGGCTTAATTGGATCAAAAACTAAAATGAAAAGATTTAAAAATAGATTTTTAAAATTAGGACATAATGAATCACTTATAAAAAGAATTGAATGTCCTATTGGCATAAAATCTATTTCTAGTAAAAAACCAGGTGAAATTGCTATTTCAATTATAGCAAGAATACTAGAATACAGATCTAAATTATTATTAAATGCAAATAATGAAAAAAATATTTTTAATTTTGAGAGCGTAAATGGAAAATAATAAAAAAAAATTTATGCTAAGGGCTATTGAACTGTCATTAATAAGTGTGAATGAGCAAGGTGGACCATTTGGATGTGTAATTGTAAAAAACGATAATATTATTGCCGAAGGTTCAAATCAAGTAACTAGAAATAATGATCCGACAGCACATGCTGAAATTGTAACAATCAGAAATGCATGTAAAAATTTAAATACTTTTGATTTAAAGGGGACAGAAATGTTCACGAGCTGTGAACCATGTCCTATGTGTTTAAGTGCAATATATTGGGCGCATATTGATAAAATTTATTACGGCAATACAAGAGTGGATGCTGCAAAAATTGGATTTGATGATAATTTTATTTATGATGAATTAGTTTTAGATATTAATAAAAGAAAAATTCCTTTAGAACAAATTAACCAAAAAGAAGCAATAGTTGCTTTTAATAACTGGGATTTAAAACTTGATAAAATTAAATATTAAATGGAATTTATTTATTCATTAACTCCATTTATTTTTGATTGGCTTGATTTAATTGTAAGATGGATTCATATTATTGTTGGCATAGCTTGGATAGGAACTTCATTCTATTTTAATTGGCTAGATAGTAGATTAGATCGAGAAATTAATAAAGATGACATAGATGGAGAACTGTGGTCAGTACATTCTGGAGGTTTTTATCATATAAATAAATTAAAAGGACCTCCTAAAAATTTTCCTAAAGAATTACATTGGTTTAAATGGGAAGCTTACACAACTTGGATAAGTGGCTTTGCTCTTTTAATAATCGTTTATTATCTAAATGCAGAAAGCATAATGATTGATAAAAATATAAATGATATATCTCCTTTCATAGCTATAATAATTTCACTAATTTTTTTATTAGGCTCCTGGTTTATTTATGATTTTTTATGCAAATCTAAATTAATAAATAATATTATATTATTTAGTATTATTTGCATAATTATAGCTACCTTTCTTAGTTATCTTTTAACTGAGATATATGGATCTAGAGCAGCTTATATACACGTTGGCGCATGTTTAGGAACTATTATGGCGGCAAATGTTTTTCGAGTGATAATACCTTCTCAAAAAAATATGGTTGAATCTGCTTTAAATAACAAACAACCTGATTTAAAAAAAGGTTTAGACGCTAAAACAAGATCCATACATAATAATTATATCACTCTCCCAGTACTTTTTATTATGATTAGCTCTCATTTTCCATTTACATACGGTCATCATTATAATTGGCTTATTTTACTATTCATTTCTATAATTGGAGCTTCAGTAAGACATTATTTTAATTTAAGAAATAAAAAACAACATAAGGTATGGATTTTACCTATAGCGGCTTTGGGAATGTTTTTATTAATGCTTTATGTTTCTGTTCCCAAAATAATACAAAAAGATATGATTAAAACTACCAAAGATCAAATTTCTTTTTCAGAGATTAATAATATTATAAAATATAGATGTGGTGTATGTCACATGAATAAACCAACTTTTGAGGGATTTGATGACCCCCCTCTTGGGTTAGTATTTGAAAGTCCTGATGATATTGTTAAAAACATTGAAAAAATTAAGGCGCAAGTTATTGACTCAGATATTATGCCTCCAGGAAACTTAACAGGTATTACTGATGAAGAGAGAAATAAAATTAGATTATGGATAGAGTCTGGAGCTAATATCAATAACTAACAGGTAGTGGATCTAAAGATCTCCATAAGTACCAAGTTGCGATAGTATTATATGGAGACCACTTATTATATAATTTTTTTAGAAAATTTTCAGAAATTGGCAATTTTTTATTATAAGAGATAGAAATTGCTTTTACAAAACCTAAATCTCCTCTAGGAAAAACATTAGATTTTCCTAATCCAAATATTAAAAACATATCAACAGTCCAGGGGCCTATTCCTTTAATTTGAATTAATTTATTTTTAATTTCATTTTCATCATAAGTCTGAATTTGATTGATAAAATTTTTATTATTAATAAAAAAATTTGAAATATTTTTTATATAATTAATTTTTTGTTTTGATAATCCAACCTTGATTAATGAATTATTTCGAATTTTTAAAACATTTTTGGGATTAATTTTACTATTTAAAGAAAAGAATCTATTTTTTATAGAATTAGCTGCACTCACTGAAATTTGTTGTCCTATAATTGAATTTATTAAACAATGATAATAATTATTATTTATTGATAAATATTCTTTTGGATAATTTTGAATTATATTCTTTAAAATTTTATCATTATTTGATAGGTACAATTTACCTTTATTCCAATAATTAGGTTTCATTATGAATTACTATAACAAATTAAAACAAATAATATATTATTTGAATTATATTTTTGGTATTTATTTATGGATATTAGTTGTTTACTCTTTTTTTCGCTATACAGGCCTTATTAAATCATCGCCCTTGGGTAAAATTTTATTAATGCCAATAAAATCAATTATTAAGTTATTTTAATTAAAAATTTGAATGTATTTATATTATTTTTTGGCTTTATTAGCTGCATTTAGTTGGTCTATAGCTTCTTTAATTTCTACTGATATAACAAGAACTCTAGGCAGTATAAATTTTAATAGATTGAGATTAATTTTTGTATCTATAATGCTTATTGCTTATGCTTCATACCAAAATACTTGGGATACAATACATTTTGAATATTTAAATCTAATAATACTTTCTGGTATAATAGGTATTTTTATCGGTGATACTTTTTTGTTTGTAGCATTAAAAAAAATTGGGCCAAGAAGAAATAATATTTTATTTTCATTAGCTGCTCCTTTTACTGTTATTTTAAATATTATAATTTTAAAACAACAAATGACAATAATAGAAATATTTGGTTGTTTAAGTGTTTTTTTTGGTGTTGTAATAGCAATTTCATATGGTGATAATAAAAATAATAAACATAGATGGGAAATAATAGAAGGCTCAATTAAAATTGGAATAACAATGGCTATATTAGCTGCACTTTGTCAATCAATAGGCTTAATTATGATGAAACCAATTTTAGATAAAGGAGCTGATCCAATAGCATTAGCTGCAATTCGAACAACAATATCTGCATTTTTAATTTCATTCACTTTTATTCATAGTTTTAACAATTTTTTAAATTCTGCTGTTTATACTCCTGCAATTATTTTGAAAATTATAATCAGCGGTTTTTTAGGGATGGCATTAGGGATGAGTTTATTATTAATAGCTCTTCAAAATGCTGATGCGGGTATAGTGGCCACACTGTCATCAACTAGTCCTATTATGGTTTTATTTATTCTTTGGATTTTTACTAAAAAAATACCTAATTTTGGAGCTTGGATAGGCACTATAATTGCTATTTTTGGAACTGGTTTAATTTTTATCAACTAAAATAATGCCTAATTCGTCTAGTCTTTTTTTGTCAACTTTAGCAGGAGCCTCCATCATTAAATCCATTGCTTGTTGATTCATAGGAAAAGCAATAACTTCTCTTATATTGGGCTCATCAGCTAATAACATTACAATTCTATCAATTCCAGGAGCACTTCCTCCGTGTGGAGGAGCTCCATACTTTAGCGCATTTAACATTCCTGAAAAATTTTCTTCAACAAATTTTTTACTATATCCAGCAATTTTAAATGCCTTATACATAATTTCAGGATCATGATTTCTTATTGCCCCGGAAGATAATTCTACACCATTACATACAATATCATATTGATATGCCTTAATGTCTAATGGATTTTTATTATTCAATGACTCTAATTCACCTTGTGGCATCGAAAAAGGATTATGACTAAACTGAATTGTATTTGTTTTTTCATCCAATTCATACATTGGATAATCCACAATCCAACAAAATTTAAATGCATTAGACTCTAATAAATTAAACTCATTACATAATTTATCTCTTACTAATGCAGAAAATTGTTGTGCATATTTAATTTTATCACAAATAAAAAAAACTGAGTCACCATTAGATAAATTTATTTGTTCTAATTGGTCCTTAGATAAATTTTTAGCAATAGGTCCTTTAAATTCGTTTTCATAATAATTAATATAACCTAAACCAGGAGCTCCTTCATTTTGAGCCCATAAATTTAATTTATCAAAAAAACTTCTTGGTTTTTCTTCTGAATTTTTTACTATTATACCCTTCACTATTGCGCCTTCAGATATTTTATTAGAAAAGATTTTAAAATTTGAATTTTTAAAAATTTCAGTAAAATCATTAATTATTAGAGGATTTCTTAAATCTGGTTTATCAGATCCATATTTTTCAAGGGATTCAATATAAGGTATCTTGGGAAAAGGATACTGACTTACTGTACATTCTTTATCCTTACTATAATTTTTATTTTCTTCAAAAATTTCATATAGTACTGGTTCTATAGATTCAAAAACATCTTCTTGAGTAACAAAACTCATTTCAAAATCCAATTGATAAAACTCTCCTGGCGATCTATCTGCCCTACTATCTTCATCTCTAAAACATGGTGCTATTTGGAAATATTTATCAAATCCAGCTATCATCAGAAGTTGTTTAAATTGCTGAGGAGCTTGAGGTAATGCATAAAACTTACCTTTATGTATTCTAGAAGGAACTAAATAATCCCTAGCCCCTTCAGGGGAAGCTGAGGTTAAAATAGGAGTTTGGAACTCAATAAAGTTTCTATCATTCATTTTTTTTCTAATTGAAGAAATAATTTTGTTTCTTAAAAGAATATTTTTATGAAGTTTATTTCTTCTTAAATCAAGATAACGATGTTTTAATCTTACATCTTCACCATAATCTATATCCGAATTTACAGGTAGGGGTAAAGTTAAGGATTGAGACAATAAATTATATTCATCAATGTTGATTTCAATAAATCCAGTAGAAAGACTTTTATTCACTGTATCTTCTGATCTTTCAATTACTTTTCCTATTACTGTAATTACAGATTCTAAATTTAATGCGCTAATTTCATTAAATTTTTTATGTTTAGCGTCAATAACACATTGAGTAATCCCATAATTGTCTCTTAGATCTATAAATAATAAATTTCCATGATCTCTTTTTGTATCAATCCAGCCAGAAATAGTGACTAATTCATTCAAATTATTTTTGTTCAATTCTGAACAATTATGTGTTCGGTATTTATGCATAAATTGAGTTTATTACAATAATTCTCGAATCAATGGTATCGTTAATTGTCTTTTTTTTTCAAGAGATAATTTGTCAATTTTTTCAACTAAGCTATAAATATTTTCATATGTGCGATTAATCCTTTTCAATATAAAACTAAAAATTTCTGAATTATGAATAATTATTTGTTTATCTGAAAGTAATTTAATTAGTAAATTATGTATTAATTCATCATTGGGTATATTAATATTAATAAAATTAAATGATTTTAACCTAGAAGATAAATCTAAATATTTAAATTTATAATCATTCAATAATTTGTTGGAAGTTAATAAAATTTTTAGATTATGGTTAGCACAATGATTGATAATATGAAATAATTGTTCTTCATCTAAGTTTTCAAAAAAATTATCAATAAAAATATTTTTACGATTATTCAATGCGTATTCATATTTTTTATCATTAAAAATAATAGCATTATTATTATTCTTCCAAATTAACCCTAAATGAGTTTTGCCGGATTTATTTGGACCAAAAATAATAGTCTGTTTAATTATTTGATTATTTGAAGTAACATAATTATAAGCTTCGATATTTGGTTTTGAAACATAAAAATTTTCTATATCTAATTTAGAAGGAATATCATAATCAAAAATCTTTTGTTTCATTATCCTGCACTATCAATGATGCATTCATCTTCATTAGAAATATTTATATCAAACAAAGATAAACTTTTTTTAAAAATTGAAAAATCACCATAATAATTAATTTCCTCAAGATTGTTATTCAAAGCGATAGATAAATAATTAATATTACGAATTTGACTTAAATTTTTAATATTAGATTTAATATTCATTAAATCATTATAATTATAGCTCTTAATATAGCAATTTAAAGAATTAATTAAATTGTTATTAATAAGATTTTTATTTTTCCACCAATTATTTAAAAAAATAAATATTTTTTCGTAGAAATTTTCATCGTAAATAAAATTTTTTTTATCAATAAAAATTATTTCATTATTGTCTATGTTGTAATAATTAAAACTTATATCAATATGTTTATTATTTTTCTTTAATTGAACTATTATAATTTCATCTGAATTATATTTCTTGGAAATATTTTTAAGAGATGATTTATCATTATTTATTATTTTTTTGTATGGAATAATAAATCTATCATTTGGGCTTAGTTCTGGGTAAAAATAATTAAATAAACTATTCATATTATTTTGAATTTGATATTTGTAGAAAATATTTTCATTACTTAGACCTAAATTGAGAAAATCTTCACTGTAAGATGAAATCAAAAGTATATCATTTGAAAAAACATCAGAGTAGTTAATCTTATTATTTCTTAATATTTGAATTAATTCCTTTTTATCAAAATTAACTTTAACATCTGCTATATATTTATTTGATGTTATTAATTCATTTTCAATAATAATATTTAAAATAATTTTTTCTAAATTATAAGAATAATCATAATTTTTTAAGAACTTATTTTTATCCTCAGTTAATAAAATTCTATCTAAAATATTGTTAAAACTCTTTATTTTAATAATCTCAATTTGAGTAGTTTTAGTTTTAGCTGCATTAATAGTTTTTTGATTTATATTATGAAATGAAGTTTCATAAATATTTTTACTATACGAAGTATAACTTAATAAAACGATAATAAATGTAATAAAGAAATTCATAATAATACTTTTAATCATATTATCTATTTAGTTATGTTAAAAAAAAGATACTTATTAAAATGATTGTTTTTAATCAAAAATTTCAGCATCTTCAAAAAAGAAATTGATCTCTTTTTTAGCATTTTCTGATGAATCTGAACCATGAACAGAATTTTCCTGCACATTTAATCCATGAATTTTTCTTATTGAACCAGCTTCAGCTTTTAATGGATCTGTAGATCCCATAATTTTTCTGTATCTGTTGATTGCATCTGCGCCTTGTAAAATTTGTACTATTACAGGAGCAGAAGTCATGTATTCTATTAGATCATTAAAAAAAGACTTATCAGAGTGTATTGAATAAAATTCTTTTGCTTGGTTCTCAGACAATCTAATTCTTTTTTGAGCAATTATTCTTAAGCCTCCTTGCTCAATTATACTATTAATAGCTCCAGTTATATTTCTCTTCGTTGCATCTGGTTTTATTATTGAAAATGTATGTTCCATATTATTTTTTAGAAAAAAATTTGTCAATTAATCTAACTCCAAAAGCCGTAGCACCTGGTGAATGAACTTTTGAAATTGAATTTTTTCCACCTTTCATAGTCCATGATACTCCAGCTATATCTAAATGAGCCCATGGTATGTTATTTTCTACAAATCTTTTTATAAAGTGTGCTGCTGTGATAGATCCGCCCCATCTTGTCGTTCCTGTATTAATTACATCAGCTCTTCTTGAATTAATATCATTATCATATTCATCCCCTAATGGTAGTCGCCAAACATTTTCATTAGCATTTTTTCCTGATTCAAATAATTTATTTGCAAGTTTATCATTATTAGAAAATAATCCACCCCTATGAGTTCCTAATGCAACCATAATAGCGCCAGTTAATGTTGCAAAATCAATTATTTCTTTAGGTTTATAATTTCTCTGAATGTATGTTATGATATCTGCAAGTACCATTCTACCTTCAGCATCTGTATTTAATACCTCAATTGTTTGACCAGATAAACTTTTAACAATATCTCCAGGCCTCTGTGCATCACCATCTGGCATATTTTCTACTAAGCCAATTATTCCTACAATAGGTTTGTTAATTTTATTCAATGCTGCATTAATCATACTACCTACTACTACTGCTGATCCGCCCATGTCGGTAATCATTTCTTCCATACCGCCAGAAGGTTTCAGAGAAATACCGCCGGAGTCAAATGTAACTCCTTTGCCAACAAGAATAGTAGGAATACTTTTTTTCTTTAAATTCCATTCAAAAATAACTACCCTAGGATGATTAACACTACCTTTTGATACGCCTAATAAAGCATTCATTCCTATTTTTTTAATTTGTTTTAAATCAAATACTTTGACTTTTAATCCTGGAATTTTTAACTTTATACATCTATCAGCATATGTAACTGGATTTAATATATTTGCAGGTTCAGATACTAAATCTTTTGCAAAGTTAATTGCATATAATAAATTACTATAATAATTTATATTCTTAACTTTAAAGTTTTTAGCACAATAAACATTTACGGTCTTAATAATAAAATTGTTGTTTTTACTTTTATATTTTGTAAAATTATATGATCTTACAAATAAACCAAAAATTAATTCAGCGCTGGCTATATTATAAGATTTTAAAAAATTACTACTAAAAACAATATCTAAATTTTCCTGATTTGAGTCATTATATTTATCATAAATTTCTGCCCCTATTTCAATACAGTTGTCCTTTTTTGGGTTTTTAATCATCAAAATTCTGACATTAAATAACGAACTTGAAGAATGGGATCTTATATATGATTGATAAAATTTTCGATCATTGAGTATTTTTTCGATTTCTTTGGTTTTAGAAAGTAAATTTGTATCAATTGGCAGTCCTTTAATTGTTTTTAATTCACTAAATTTTGATAAAACTATAATAAATTCATTAATTTCTTTGCCAAATTGCTTATGATAATTAATAATAATAGACATAAATGAATAAAATAAATTTATATGTATTTAGTCAAATTGTTAAATCTTGTACACTAGTTTTTTTCATTTTTGTATCAATTGCCTGGTTGATGCAATTATCAAGATTATTCTCAATTATGAACAATTTTCAAATAGAATTTTTAAATATATTAGGCCTTTCTTTATGGTTATTACCAAATTTAATGAATATTACATTACCCTTTGTTATAATTTTTGGTCTAGTTCTGACATTTATTAAATTTCATAAGGATAAAGAGCTAATAGCCATATTTAGTTTAGGACTATCCTTAAATGAAATAAAAAAACCACTATATATATTAGTATTTTTTTCACTCTCTTTATACTTTTTTTTAAATTTCATTTTCTCTCCATATGCATATGAAATATATAAAGTTAAAGAATTTAAATTAAGAAATAATATTGAATTTGATAATATCAATATATCTAACTTTATAGAAATCGATAAGAATTTAGTTATAGATTTTGAAAATAAAAATAATAAATTTGAAGATATATTAATTAATTTTGTAGATGAAAATAATAATTTTATTTATGCAAAACAAGGAAATATTAATACTACTAATGAATTTTTAGAATTTACATTATTTAATGGCTTTAAATTAGTCATCAATGATGATGAAATTGAAAAATTACAATTTGATAACTATAAAATTGAGTTTCCAAACAACGTTAACAATGTATATGAAAATTTTGATAAAAATACAATTGGATTATACGAATTATTAGATAACTTTAATAATCAAAATATTAAGATATTTACACTACGATTATTTGATGTAGCAATAATAGTCACTATTATTCTTTATTTTTATTTCAGAATTATTAAAAATAATAATTATAATTTCAAAAGTTTTTTAATATTTATAATTTTAGCTATAATTATATTAACTATAGATAATTTTGTGGAAAATTTTAATTTAGATTTTTCACAATTAATTTCAATATGTATATTAAATATTTTAATTATTCACATAATGGGTTTTTTTTTAAGGATATTAAAAATTTATGAATAATAAAATTTTTAATTATCTATTTTTAATGAAAATAAAATATATTTTTTTAAATATATTATTTATAGGTATTTTTGTAGAAATTATTAATTTATTAGAAATTGCAAAAATTATAGAAAAAGATAATTTAAATGTGTTTTTAATTTTTTATTTATCACTATTAAAATTACCATCAATTATTATTGAAATTATTCCATTCGTAATAGTTATCTCGACAGCATTTATTTATAGATATTTAATTAATAACAATGAGTTAATATCTATGAGGAATATTGGACATTCAATTATTGATGTATACAAGCCTATTGGGCTTGCCATTCTTATGGTAGGAATATTAGTTCTTACAATTATAAATCCGATTTCAGCAAAATTTGAAGAAATTTTTAATGATAAAACATCTAAAGATTTTTCCAACATGTATTCAATAAATATTAAAAATAATGAATTATGGATTAAAAATATAAAGGGTGAAAATGAAAAATACTTTATTCATATATCTAATATAGATTTAGAGAATATGAATGCAGAAAATATTAAGATTATATTAATCAATGATATAAATAATTTATTTTACTCTGCAAAAAATGGTAAATTTGATGGTAAGAATTTTATACTGAATGACGTAATAATTTTTGATGTTAAAAATGATAATTACAAAAAAAATAAATCTATCATTTTGGAAATGAATTTTAATAATCAGGATTTGACCGGCAGTATATTAAATTATAAATTTATTCCTTTTTATCAATATCAAGAACATCTTAATTCATTAAAAAAATTTAATCTTTATTCAAGTGAAATTTCACTATATTATTTATCAGAAATTTTAAAACCTTTTTTTCTTGTTGCAATTGGATTTGTGGTGATGGGATTCTCAGGAAAATTTAAACGAAATGAAAATTTTTTTAAAGTTTTATTTATTTCTATTTTAATTGGATTTTTAATTTTTTTATTAAAAGAGATTATTACATCTATTACTATTTCTTATAGCATACCATTTATTTTGTCCTATATAATCATTTTTTCATTACCAATACTAATAGGATTATATCAAACAATTAACATTGAAACTAAATGAAATTATTACATTATATAATTATATTTTTAATTTTTTTTATTCATACAAATACTCAATCTGCAAGAGAGCTAATTATTTATGCTGATTCAATAGACTATGATTCAGAAAAAAATATGATTGCTAAAGGAAATGTTAAAATAATTTCGGATTCATCAGAGGTAATTACATCTAACATAATTATTATCCAAAACGAATCTAATAAAATAATCCTGCCAAAAGAATTCCAATATAGAGATGAGGGTAATAATTATTACTATGGAACTAGTGGGGAATTTGATTCTAATATGGACGAAGCCCTTATAAATGATTTAAAAATTTATTTAAGTGATGGCTCTAGAATTGTAGGAAAAAAGGGATTCAAAAAAGGTAAAATTGACCTAATTGATAAAGGGGTATTTTCACCATGCAAATCAAAAATTAATATAGCTAATTTTGTGTGCCCTATATGGCAAGTTGATGGAGAAAAAATATTACATGATAGAAACCAATTATTTATCCATCAAAAACATTCTAAACTAAGAATATTGAATATTCCTGTATACTACTTTCCCTATATTATTACCCCCTCTCCATTAAGAAAAGAAAGAAAATCAGGATTTTTAAATCCTTCTATTGGATTCAATTTTTTAGATGCTCAGGTAGCTCAATCAATAGCTATACCCTACTACTTTGCTATTAGTGAAGATAAAGAATTACTTTTAACCCCTAAATTCAATTATGGAGGTGGGACTGATTCATCTCAAAGAATTTCAACTCGATATGGTCAAATTACTTCTGGCGGTCATTTTGGCATAACATTTGCTGCAGATACTAATTTAGAAAATGAAAATAATGAAAGTTGGCTTGATGATGCTAGTGTCATTACGACTTACTCAAATAATATTAACGAACATTTTTCTCTAAATTTTGAATCTGCATTTCAAACTTCTCCTACATATTTAAGAAGAACTGATCAAAACAATATTTTAAATAGAAAAAACACTCTTACAACATCTTTGAGTCTGGATGGACATGATTTAAGAAAATTTGATGATAAACTTCATATTGAAATAACGGGTTATCAAGTCGTTCGAAATAATGAAGATAATAAAACTACCCCAACTACTTTTCCCTATATTAAGTACAATGACGGTACAAATAATTATAAAAATATAAAATATAATCAAAAATATAGTTTTTATAATATCTTTAGAGATATAGCGACTGATTCACATGCTCAACAACAACAAAAAATTAATTATAACTTATCTACTGACACTGAATTTTATAGATTTATGAGCAAATTAAACTTTAAAACTGAATTATTAGGCCAGTATTATAATATAGAAAATAAGAAAGTTTATGGAGTAGATTATACTGGTACTTATGGAAGAGTGTTCCCAATGTCAGGTATATATTTAGAAACTCCTCTTATAGATAGAGTTTCTAATTTATATATTTTACCTAAAATATCATTAGTAATAAATGGATCTCAACCCAGTTCAGATAAAGTATCTAATGAAGAATCAACAAACAATTCATATTCATTATTAAATAATTCATCATTAAATCGTTTCACTGGGTCAGATAAATTAGATAACAGTAAAAGAATGAATTATGGAATTGATATTAAAAAAGACTTAATTAACATTTCATTAGCTCAATCTTATGAATTTGATGCTAATAGTAATTATAATAAAGAAGTAGGTTTAAAAGATTATATGTCAGATTTATTAGGAAGTATTTCATATAAAGGTGAAAAAAATCAAATTGGTGATAGTTTTAGATTTAATGTAGATCAAGGAGTATTACAATCACACACAATTTCATGGACTAATAAAAGTTTTATAGGCACAACATCTGCAAGTTATTCTGAAGAAAAAGTTGAAAATAATTCAATATTAGAAAAATCTTCTGAAACTTTAAAGGTGAATTATTCTAGTAATAAATTTCTTGATTACTCAACTATTGGTATTGCAAGTACATTTGATTTAATTAAAGATGATCCGACGAAATATTCTGCTGGATACCAATACGTAGATGAGTGTTTTGGAGTTAATATAGATTTCAATAGAAGTTTTTATAGTGATAGAGATTTAAAACCTAAAGATACACTAACAATATTATTTTCTTTTAAGCATTTAGGAAGTTATACATCAAGTAATTTAGCAGTTTCTGAAACTGATAAACAAAATATTGAATGGAAGACTGGAAGTACAAGTGATTCATTTTTTGATTAAAATTATATTTATAATAATTATTTTTTATTCTAAAAATGTTTATGTTGAAGAGATCAAAATTATTTTTTCAATAGATGAAGATGCATATACATCAATAGATTTAAAAAAAAGAATTGAATACATAGATATAGTAACAAATAATAAAAAATTTGAATATGATGAATATTTAGAAGATTATATATCGGCATTAATATTTAACCATTATGCAAATAAAGTAAATGTAAATACCAATAATGAAATCTTACATAATTATTTAAATGAAATAATTGAAAGATATAATACTATTGATCAAGAAATATATAATAAATTAAAAAATTTAAATGAAAGTCAAAAAAATACATTATTAAAGCATATAAATTATGATTACAGAAAAAAATTAATTTTAGAAAAACTATTAAGTAAAAAAAATATAAATAATAATTCCCTTAACGATAATATTTTAGATATTTACAGTATCGAAATAATATATTTTTCATTTGACAGAAAGTATCTAGAAAATATTGAAGATATAAATAATTTAATAGAATCAAAAAAAATAAAAATAATTGAAAATGAATTAAATTCAATGAATATTAATTACAAATATAATAATAAAAAATTAACATCGTTAAACAATCTTGATAATGAAATAAAAGATTCAATAACAAATAATAAATATAAAAATTTATTTACTGTTATTAACAATAATAATTTTGCTGTGGGCTGGGTAATTAAAAATATAAGAACTAATATAGAATTAAAATATACATTTTTTCAGATAACATCATCACAAACCATTAACCAAGAATTAATAAAATGTGAAAATATAGATAAATTGTCAAAATTAGAAAATATTGTGATTAAAAAGTTTGAAAAAATTGATTTAAATAAAATTAATGATGCAATTAAAACAAATTTAAATTTTATAAATGATTTTATTTTAATTAATAATAATAATCAAAAATCATTAATAATTCTTTGCGATTTAGATTATAATAAAAACTTATCCAAACAACTTTTATTTGATGAAAAGATATTAGAAGAAGTGCAAGACATCGAAAATGAATTTTTATTGCAAAAAAAAATAGAATATAATTTAAAAATTTATGAATAAATTAATTGCAGTAACTATAGGAGATATAAATGGTGTAGGCATAAAAATTTTAATTAATTTATGGTTAGCAAATAAAATAAATAATTTTGTATTGGTAACTAATTTAAATATATTTAATAATTTTTTAAAGAAGAATAAAATTAAATTACCTTTAGAATTATATAAAACTAAAAAACAATTAAATTATAATAAAAAATATTTTTATATTTATGATTATCCATCAAAAAATGATATTGAAAATACATACCTCTCCTTAAAAAAAAGTTATGATTTAACCATAAATAAATATTGCAAGGGTATAATCACCTTACCTTTAAATAAAAATATAATTAAAAAAAATTGTAATAAAAATTTTATGGGACAAACAGAATATTTTCAAAATATTGACAATAAAAATATATCAAATATGATATTTTATTCGAATAATTTAATAATTTTAACCCTAACTACTCATATTCCTATAAAAAGAATTAATTATTACATTAAGAAGAAAAATTATATTTTTGATAAAATAGAATCATTTAACAAAACATTGATAAAAGATTTTAATATTAAAAAACCAAGAATAGCTATATCTGGAGTTAATCCACATGCTGGAGAAGAAGGAATTATTGGAAACGAAGAAAAAAAATATATTTTACCTATAATTAAAAAATTAAAAAAAAATAATATAAATATTATAGGACCTTTATCAGCTGATAGTTTATTTTATAAAGAGAATTTAAAAAAATATGATAGTTTTATTTGTTTTTATCATGATCAAGCTTTAATTCCGTTTAAGATATTAAAAGGTTTTAATGGAATTAACTATACAGGATCGCTAAATATAATAAGAATATCACCTGATCATGGAACAGCATATGATGTAACTATTAATGAAATTAATAACAATAGCTTATATGAATGTTTTAAGAATATTAATTTTTTTATAAATAATAGATCTAAAATTGATTAAACCAAAAAAATCATTAAGTCAAAATTTTTTAATTGATAAAAATATCTCTAAAAAAATTGTAAATTTAACAAAAATTACTAATGATATAATTATAGAGATTGGACCAGGCACTGGAAATTTAACAGATGAAATTATTAAAAATAAACCCAAAAAATTAGTATTAATTGAAAAAGATAAATCATTATACTCATTATTAAAAAAAAAATATAATAATGATAAAAAAATTGAATTAATTAATATTGATGTATTAGATTACGATTTTGATAAAATTAAAGTTCCATTTAAAATTATATCTAATCTTCCATATAACATTAGCACCAAAATAATTTTTAAAATTTTAAAACTAAAAATAAACATCATAGAAATGATATTTATGATTCAAAAAGAAGTGGCAAAAAAAATGTATTATAAAAATAATATAAAAAAAAATAGACTAAATTGTTTTATTGCTATTACATCTAATTATCACATAGAATTTGATGTTAGTAAAAATGTTTTTTTTCCTAAACCCAAAGTAGACTCTACAATTGTTAAAATTATACCTAAGAAAAATAATAATTATGATTTGTATAAATTTGAAGAATTTACTAGAAAACTCTTTAATAATAAAAGAAAAAAAATTTCTTTTTTTATCAAAAAAAACAAATTAAATAAAAACAAATTAGATATAAATGTTATAAATAAAAGAGCAGAAGATTTAAAAATTGAAGAAATATTAGAAATTTTTAATCAATTTTATATTTAAGTATTTTAATATTATTTTTTTCTTTAAAAGTTTCATAATCTATAATTTTTTTTAAATTATTAACAGTATCTTTGATTTTATCATTAATAAGGACAAACTTATATTCATTGTAGTGACTGATTTCATCTACTGCCAATGATAGTCTTTTTTTAATTTCTTTATTATTATCTCTTCCTCTATTAATTAATCTACGTTTAAGTTCTTTTTTAGTTGGTGGAAGAATAAAAAAATCAATAATTTGAGATTTTTTAAACTTTTTTCTGATTTTTTTTGCACCTTGCCAATCTATATCAAAAAGAATATGTTTATTTTTTCTGAAAGCTTCATTAATATTTCTTAATGGTGATCCATAGTAATAATCAAAAACTTTAGCTGTTTCTATAAAATATTTTTTTCTTTTTTTTAATAAAAACTCTTTTTGATTTATAAAATAATAATCTGTAGCATTCTTTTCATTTTTTCTTTTAGGCCTAGTAGTAAATGAAATAGATAATTTTATATTTTTATTTTTTTTAATCAAATGTTTACAAATTGTAGTTTTGCCAGCCCCTGAAGGTGAAGAAATAATGATGATTTTATTTTTCATTTTTTCTGTATTCTTTTAATTTTTTTTTATGTTTCTCAAATGTCTTTGAATAAATATGTCGATTTAATCTATTATTATAAAAATAAAATAAGTAATCACTATTATAATTTTCTAAAATTATATCAATAGTTTTTCTACTTACATAACAAATGGGTAAAGGTGGAAGACCTTTGATGAAATAAGTATTATAAATATTAGGATTTTTTAAATCTTTTAAAGATAATTTTTTTGTAAATTTATACTTTCCTTGAGTGATAGAAAAGATAGTTGATGCATCTATTTGTAATTTCATATTTTTATTTAACCGATTTTGTATTACTGATGATATAACCCTTTTATCATCATCATCAATTCCCTCCCTTTCTACTAAAGAAGCAATAATCATTATTTCATTCTGTGAAAATTTTTTTAATAAAATGTTTTTTGAATTTTTTAAAAAAAAAGCTTCTTTATTTTTTTTCATAATTTTTATGATATCGTTAATTGAATCTGTTGAACGGTATTTATAAGTATCGGCTAATATTTCATTATAATTTAACTTTATTTTTTTCTTAAACCTTTCATAAAATAAATCAGTTAATTGATATTCTTGCCACCCATCTATTACAGCAAAATTATGATATACATTACTTGGCTCTGATATAATTTTTGTTATAGATATTAAATTTGATTTTTTTGCGAAAATAAACTCACCATAATTAATTTTATCAACATATAAATTCCAAAATTTAAGAAAAATATAATATATAAATTTTTCATGTTCATATGATTTAGTTAGTACAGCGGAAGAAATTTTATTTATGCTTGAGCCTTTATCTATTCTCATTACATATTCATTAGGATTAATAATTTTAAATTGAAAAAAATAAATTAAATAAATTATTATTAAAAATGATAAAGATATGAAAAATCTTTTAATGAGACCTAAACAAAAGAGCTGTATTTGTTCCTCCAAATCCAAAAGAATTACTTAAGGAAATATTTACATTGTGATCCTGTGGAGTTTTAGCAACAAGATCAATATCAAAATTATGAGATGGGTTATTTAAATTCAAAGTAGCTGGAACCTTATTGGTATTTATGCTTAAAATACTAAAAATAGCTTCTACACTGCCTGCAGCGCCTAATAAATGGCCTATTGAAGATTTAGTAGAACTAATTTTCGTTTTTTTATTACTCTTTATAAATTTAATTATTGCCCTAAGCTCAATATCATCACCAATCATTGTAGAAGTTCCATGAGCATTAATATAATCAATTTCTTCAGTATTTATTTTTCCCATTTTGCATGCTTCATACATGGCTCTATATCCGCCATCTCCATCTTCACTAGGTGATGTTATATGAAAAGCATCTCCAGACATCCCATAACCGATAATTTCAGCATAAATCTTTGCTCCTCTTTTTTTAGCATGATCAAGTTCTTCTAAAACAATTACTCCTGCGCCCTCTCCCATAACAAATCCATCTCTATCTTTGTCCCAAGGTCGAGAGGCTTCACTAGGAGTATCATTATAATGGGTAGATAAACTTTTAGCAGCACAAAAGCCAGCCATGCCTAATTTACAAACAGCTGCTTCAGATCCTCCAGCTATCATAACATCTGCTGCATTTCTTTTTATAATTTCTGCTGAATCACCAATGGAATGTGCACCTGTCGCACAGGCAGTTACAACAGCATGATTAGGACCTTTAAATCCATATTTGATAGAAATTTGTCCAGATAATAAATTAATTAAAGAAGAAGGTATAAAAAAAGGGGAAATTCTTCTAGGACCTTTTTCATCTAAAATATTTGCATTATTACTTATAGTCTCCAAACCACCTATACCTGAACCAACGGAAACTCCTATTCTAAGTTTTTGAGATTCATTAAGTAAATTAACTTTTGAATCTTTAATTGCAAGTTCAGATGCAATTAGTCCGTATCTAATAAAACGATCATTTCTTTTTATTTCCTTAGGTTGTAAAAATTTTACTTCTTCAGAGAAATTTTCAGATTCAGGATCATTTGAAATAAAACCTGCAATTTTACAAGGAAGATCACTTGTATCAAATTTAGATATTTTTTTAATTCCAGATTTACAATCAAGAAGATTATTCCAAGTACTTTTTGTATCATCTCCAATTGAAGTATAAAGACCTACTCCAGTAACAACAACTCTCCTCATTTATAAACTGCAATTTATATAAATATATTATTTATTGTTTTCTATAAAATCTATTGCATCTTTAACTGTTACTATAGTCTCAGCTGCATCATCTGGAATTTCAATACCAAACTTTTCTTCAAAAGCCATAACAAGTTCAACCGTATCTAAACTGTCTGCTCCTAAATCATCAATAAATTTTGACTCTAAAGTTACTTTGGATTGTTCTATACCTAAATGATCTACAACAATTTTTCTTACCTGTTCTTCTATTTCACTCATTTTATCTCCCTTTTTTATCTATTTGATTATTAAAGAATTATCAAAGACTATGTCAACTTTTTATAACATTAACATACCCCCATTTATGTGCAAAGTTTGACCAGTGATATAAGAAGATAAATCGCTAGATAAAAACAAAGCCATATTAGCTACATCTTCAGGTTTTCCTAGCTTTTTCATAGGTATTTTTTCCATAATTGCGTCAACTTGAGCTTCATTTAAGCTGTTGGTCATAGGGCTTATAATAAAACCAGGGGCGATAGTATTAATTCTAATATTTCTCTGCGCTACCTCCAAAGCTAAAGATTTATACATAGCGATTATTCCAGATTTGGATGCTGCATAATTTGCTTGACCTGGATTACCAGTCAAACCAATAACTGAAGTAATGCCTATAATATTCCCTTTTTTATTTTTAATCATATTGGGCAATAATGCTTTTAAAATATAAAAATTTGAATTTAAATTTACATTAATAACATTTTCCCATTGTTCTTCTTTCATGCGTAAAAACAGATTATCATCAGTTAATCCGGCGTTATTTATCAATATTGCTATATCCTTATGATCTTCTGAGATTGATTTTATATTACTAATAATAGAATTTTTATCCAATAAATTCAAAGTATAATAATAATGATTATCACCATATAATTTTTTTAAATTTTCAGTTTTTTCTAAAGATGAACTTGTAAAAATAATGTTACAGCCACTCTCAAAAAATTTTTTACTTAATTCTTTGCCGATTCCGCCAGAAGCGCCAGTAATCATTACTTTCTTATTTTCTAAATCATATTTCATTAATAATATTTTCCAGATCTTCTTTAATATTTATATTTTTAATTTTAAAATTATTTGATATTCTTTTTATTAAGCCTGTCAAAACTTTTCCTGGTCCTATTTCAATTATAGAAGTTTCTCCAAGTTTTTCCAGAGTTTTAATACTATCGACCCATCTAACTTTATTAGACATTTGTTTTGATAAATTATCAAATAATATTGATGATTCTTTTGAATTTTTTCCAGAATAATTGGAAATTACTGAATATATTGGATTTTTAAAATTTATTTTATTTAAATTATTTTTCATTTCTTTTTCAGCATCAATCATAATTTTTGAGTGAAAAGCAGCTGACACATTTAGATTTACTATTTTTTTAGCTCCATTTTCCATTAATTTTTTTTCTGAATTTATAAGATCTTCTTTTATACCTGATATAACAACCTGTTGTGGTGAATTATCATTTGCTATTTCTATATTTAGGTTGTTCAATTCAATAATTTTTTCTAATTTAGCACATTCAATTCCAATTACTGCTGACATTCCAGACTTGTTTTCAGAATAAGAATTATGCATCAATTCTCCTCTAGATTTTAATAATTTAGAACATTCACTGATAGTTAAAACTTCCGAAGCTACTAAAGCTGTATATTCACCTAATGAATGACCTAAAGTATATTCAATAGAAAAATTTTCCAGACCATATTTTTTTTTTAAAACATTAAAGATGCTAATTGATGCACAAAAAATAGATATTTGCGTATATTGAGTTATATCTAATAAATTTGATTTATTCTCAAAAATAATATCTTTTATTGATATCTTTGCGCTGTCTTCAACCTCTTGGAATACTTCTCTAGCTTCAGAGAAATTATCATAAAAATCCTTAACCATTCCAACAAATTGGCTGCCTTGTCCTGGAAAAACTATAGCTGTCATAATTTACTTGATTTATTTTAAAAAGTTAATATTAACAACTTTTACTTCACTCGGGAATTAATTTTTTGAGTTTTAACCAAGGAGTTTATGAATAAATTTGAAGCAGTAGTATTATTGAGTCCTGATTTATCCTCAACTAATATCCAAGAACAAGAAGATTCTTTTAAAAAGTTATTAACTAACAGTGAAGGTGCACTTCATGCTTCTGAGGATTGGGGATTGAGGGATTTGAGCTATAATATTAAGAATAACAAAAAGGCCTTTTATAAATTTTACCAGATAGAAATTGAAGGAAATAAAATCCAAGATATGAAAAAAATATTAACTCAAAATGAAAAAATTCTTAGATATTTATTTATAAAAGTAAAAAATCACGAAGATTTGCCAACAAAACTATTAAAAGAGTAAAATCATGAAATCAAGAGAAGATAGAAAAAATAATCCATTTGAAGAAAGAAAAAAGTTCTGCCCTTTTAGTCAACAAAATTCACCTAAAATTAATTATAAAGATATAAGATTGCTATCTAGATATATTTCTGAAAAAGGCAAAATTACCCCAAGCAGAATAACAAATGTATCAAGTAAAAAACAAAAGGAACTTTCTAACGCAATCAAAAGAGCTCGTTTTTTAGCTTTAATGTCTTACACTCAAAAAAATAGTTAAATGAAAGTTATATTAACAACAAATATTAAGAAGTTAGGCAAAGTCGGTGATCTAGTTCAAGTAAAAGATGGTTTTGCAAGGAATTATTTATTGCCAAAAAAAATGGCATTGAGAAATACACAGAATAATATTGAACATTTTGAAAAAATAAAAGATGAGATTCAGGAAAAAGAGAATAAAAGAAAAGAAAATGCTCTTAATTTAATAGAAACTTTGAAAAAAACTAAAATTGAATTTAAGAAGGAATCTGACGAAAAAAAGCAATTATATGGATCTGTATCAAAAAAAGAAATTCAATTATTCCTTGAAGAAAAAGAGATAAAATTATTATCAGATGATATTAAAATTCTTGAACCTATAAGATCATTAGGAGAACACATTATAGAAGTTAATCCTTATGAGGGAATAAATGAAAAAATAAAGGTTTTTGTTAAAAAGAATTAATCAATTTATTCACACTATTATACTTTATTAACTTTTTTTATAATAGATTTAGTTGTTAAAAAATAGTTTTTTAATTAATGACAACTATGCCCGAAAATAAAATTAAACAAATAGAAGAAAAGAATTTAATATCAGACAAATTATCTAATTTTGATGCCGAAATAGCAATTATTGGCTGTATCCTATGGGATAACAAAACATATGAAAAAATAGCTGATTTTCTCCATGAAGATCATTTCACAGATATTAATAATAAAAAAATTTTTGCAGTTATCAAAAAATTACTTGATCAAAATATTCTAGTCAGCCCTATTACTTTGAAGAATTATTTAGAAGAAAATGAGGATGAGAATATAGATAATTATAAATACTTAAATCAAATTAAAGACTCTGCTCCTTCGGTAGAAAATACTTATCAATTTGCAAAGTTAATATATGATTTACATATAAAAAGATCTTTAATTGGTATTGGTAATAGAATTATCCAAGACACAATTTCTGACAAAGATCTGCTTGGAAATGATTTAATAGAAAATGCTGAAAATGACTTATATAATCTTTCTCAAACAGGTAGCTCAGAAAGAAAACATAAATATTTTAGTGAAGCTCTTAAAGATGCTGTAAATATTATTGATCAATCATTTAAAAGAGAAGGAAAAATAGCAGGAATACCAACTGGATTAAAAGATTTGGATAAAAAACTTGGAGGCCTACACAATTCTGATTTAATAATAATAGCTGGTAGACCTTCGATGGGGAAAACGGCATTAGGTACAAATATAGCATTCAATGCCGCAAAAAAATTTAAAGAATCTGTTGATGATTTTGATAATAAAATAACTATTGATGGAGGCAAAGTTGCATTTTTTTCACTGGAAATGTCAGCTGAGCAATTAGCTACTCGAATATTAGCGGAACAATCGAAAATAAGTAGTGATAAAATGAGAAAAGTTGTTGAACTAACAAAAGATGATTTTAAAAAAATTGCAAAAGTCAGCTCAGAATTAGAAAATTTAAACTTATATATTGATGATAATCCTATTCTAACTATACCAGCTCTAAGAGCGAGAGCGAGAAGATTGAAAAGATTATATGATATTAATTTAATAGTTATAGATTATTTACAATTAATGTCAGGATCCTCCAATGTAAGAAACGATGGCAGAGTACAAGAAATATCTGAAATTACCAGAGGTCTAAAAGCTATTGCTAAAGAATTAAACATTCCAGTAATTGCATTATCACAGTTGTCTAGACAAGTTGAACAGAGGGAAGATAAAAGACCACTATTGTCAGATCTTAGAGAAAGTGGAACAATAGAGCAAGATTCAGATGTAGTTATGTTTATATATAGAGAAAGTTATTATTTAGAAAGAATGGAACCTATAAAAAAAGTTGATGAGTTAGAAGATAAATATACTGAAAGACATCAGCGTTGGAGAGAACTTTGCGAAAGTTCTTATAATACAGCTGAATTTATTATTGCCAAACAGAGACATGGTCCTATCGGAACTATTAAAGCGCATTTCGATTCAAATTTTACTAAATTTAGTGATATATCTAATCAAGAATATGATAATATTATTGAATGATAAATTCAGGTGCATTGCTTGAAATAAAAATTAATAATTTAATTTACAATTATAAAATATTTTCTAAATTAGCTAAAAATTCAATAACAGCAGCTACTATTAAAGCTAATGCGTATGGCTTAGGAGATTTGAAAATATTTAAAACTTTATTTGATAAAGGATGTAGGAATTTTTTTGTTGCCACAACAGAAGAAGCCCTGAAAATAAAGGAAAGATATACCTATGGTAAAATTTATGTACTTAATGGAATAAATGAAAAAGAAATAGGATATATTAGGAATAAAAAAATTATTCCAGTGATTAATTCACTAGAAAATCTAAATTTATTTGATCATAAAGAAAATAAAAAATTAGAAATTGCAATACATATTGATACAGGAATAAATAGATTAGGAATTAATGAAGATGATATTCCAAAAATAAATTTTGATAAATATAATATAGATTTATTGATAAGTCATTTGGCTAGTGCGGATGAAATAAATAATAAATATAATCAAATACAACAAAAAAAATTCGAAAAAATATCAAAAAAATTAAATTTCATTAAAAATAAAAGTCTATCTAATTCATTGGGCACTTTAATAAATAATAAATTCCATTATACTATGATTAGACCTGGTATCGCTTTATATGGAGGTTATTATAATAACTTAAAATTAAAAAAATTAATTAAACCAGTGGTAAAATTAAAAGCAAAAGTAATACAAATAAAAAAACTTAAAAAAAACCAATTTGTTGGTTATAATCAAACTTTCAAAACATCTAAAATAACTACTATAGCACTATTGGGTATAGGTTATGCTGATGGAATATCAAGAAAACTAAGTAATAAAGGGAAAGTATATTACAAGGATAAAAGTTTTAATATAATTGGAAGAGTCTCAATGGATACAATAACTATAGACATAACCAAACATAAAAATATTATCAAGAAAGATGTATATATGGAAATTATCAATTACAAAAATGATATTGAAAAATTAGCTAAACAATGTGAAACTATAAGTAATGAAATCTTAACCTCAATATCTAACAGAGTAAAAAGAATATATGTATAAGAAAATATGAAAAATATCTTTCTTTGGCCATACAAATTTTTATTAATTATATTTTCATTGATAATAATAATTTTTTTTATATATAATATTTCAAGTTTTAAACTTGATGCTTCATCAGATACATTAATCCTACAAAATGATGAGAGTTTTAAATTTTTTAATTTTTATAATGAAATCTTTCCTTCAAAGAATTTTTTAGTATTAGCAATAAAATCACAAAATAAAATTGATAATGATTATATTAAAACAATATCCAGCTTAAAAGAAAAATTATTGAAGATTGAAGGAGTAGATACAATATTTTCTATTGTAGATGTTCCTATATTATTTTTAAATAACACAAAACTCTCAGATTTAAATCCAAATAACATTGAGACTATTAATAATAGCAATTATGAATTAAATAAAATACTAGATGAATTTTCAACAAATCCATTGTTTGTTAATCAAATAATAAATTCTAACCAAACAGTAACTTCAATGATCATTAATTTAGATAACAATGAAGAATTATATAACTTAAAAAAATTAAAAAATAATTTTAAAGGTGATAATTCTGAATTTTTATTAATTAATAAAAATTATCGTGAAGCTAAAGAAAATTATAATTTTAAAAGAAAAATATTGATTAAAGAAATCAGGGATAATTTAAAAAATCAAAGTATTAAATATAGATACTTTTTAGGTGGTATTGACATGATCGCCGATGATACCCTGAATTTTATCAAAAAAGATATAATTGTTTTTAGTATATCGGTAATAATTTTTATATTTTTAGTTTTATTTATTATTTTTAGAAGTTTTAAATGGGTCATTATACCAATTATATCATCGCTTTATGCAATTGTTAGTATGATAGGATTAATAGGATTTTTAAACTGGGAAGTAACAGCAATATCTTCTAATTTTATTTCTCTAATGCTCATATTATCTATATCAATGAGTATTCACATAATTAACAATTATAAAAATAATGACTCAAAAATTGAATATGATGAAAGATTAATTGTATCGCTTAAAAATATGTTTTGGCCATGTTTTTATACGGCATTAACTACCATAGTTGCATTTGCATCTCTTTTATTTTCAGACATAAAACCTGTAATTGATTTTGGAAAAATTATGATAATTTCCTTAATTGTTATATTTTTTACAGCTTTTACAATTTTACCATTACTAATTTCTTTATTTCCAAAAATTGAAAATAATAAAAAAAAAGAATTTTTTCTCCTATCTAAATTTTATACTATTTCAATTAATCATCAATTTAAAATTTATTTAATTAATATTATTTTTTTTATCGTAAGTATTTTTGGAATTTATAAATTAAATGTTGAAAATAGTTTTATAAATTATTTTAAAAAAAATACTGAAATTTATCAAGGTATGAAAATAATTGATGAAGAATTAGGTGGCACAACACCTCTAGATATAGTTATTAAATTTAAAGATAATTCAGAATTTGAACAAGATAATAATATATCTACAAATGAAGGGGATGATATTGATTTAGATATAGATGATGATCTAATTTTAAATGACGAACTATTTGCAGAAGAAATTAATGATGAAAATAATCTTTCTAACTGGTTATCAGATGAAAAATTATTATCAATAGAATCAATACATAATTACTTAGATAATAAAAAAGAAATTGGTAAAGTCCAATCCATTTATTCATTAATTGATATTGCTGAAAAAATTAACAAATCTCCTCTAAGTAATTTTGAACTTTCAATTTTATACAATGAAATACCTCAAAATTATAAAGAACAACTTATTTTTCCTTTTTTATCTATTAATAAAAATATGATAAAAATTACAGCAAGAGTAAAAGATTCTGAAAAAATTGAACGGGAAAATCTGATTGATGATATAGAAAATTATTTAAATAATAATTATGATAATTTTCAAAGTGCTAATGTCAATGGACTATTGGTACTGTATAATAATATGTTACAATCTCTATTTAGCTCTCAAATTAAATCATTAGGTTTTGTAATCTTATCAATTTTTGTTATGTTTATAATATTATTTAAATCGTTAAAACTTAGTATTATTGGAATAATTCCAAACATTTTTGCTTCATCATTTATTTTAGGATTTATTGGAATTTTTAATATTCCTTTAGATATAATGACTATAACAATAGCTGCAATTACAATAGGTATTGCTGTAGATAATACTATACATTATTTATATAAGACTAAAAAAAATATTAATGATAAAATGAAAATAAATGATTCATTAAAAAATTCCCATAAAACTGTAGGACAAGCTGTTTTAACTACTTCACTAACTATAGCTTTTGGTTTTTCTGTATTAACATTATCAAACTTTATACCTACAATATTATTTGGTCTATTTACTGCTTTAGCTATGATAGTTGCTATG
This sequence comes from Alphaproteobacteria bacterium MarineAlpha5_Bin7, assembly GCA_002938195.1. Taxonomy (GTDB): domain Bacteria; phylum Pseudomonadota; class Alphaproteobacteria; order HIMB59; genus MarineAlpha5-Bin7. The sequence goes on from PTKX01000003.1 coordinate 30,118, forward strand.
TTAGGTGTATTAATAACATTACCTGCTGCTTTATCTAAAAATAATATATGAATTTAATAAATATAATTTTTCCATTAGATTACATAATTTTAACAATAACATTACTCATTATAATTTTTAGTGCTTTCAAAGGTTTTATTCAATCATTACTTGGATTAATGACTTGGGTTGGATCTATAATTATTACTCTATACTCATATGATAGTTTTGCTAATTATATAAATAATCAACTATACAAAATAAATTTTTTTCAAAATTATGATTTCTTAACTAACGTACTCAGTATTATAATTGCAATTCCAATAATTTTTTTAATATCTCTTTTTATATTGAAAAGAATAAGAAAAATATTGAGTTCAGATTTAGATAAACAAATTTTTGGAATAATAATAGATAAATTTTTTGGCATTATTTATGGAATAGCTTTTTCATATATTATATTTTCATCTTTAATATTTGCCTTAGAAAAATTTAATTTGAATGATTTAAATCAATGGTTATTAATAAACTCAGAAATTTTGAATAATATTTTTATAGTAAACCAAGAATATATTTATAATTTAATACCAAATAATAACGAAAATAATTTTTAGTTAAATATATGGATTTTTTTCTTTTGAAAATTTTAAAATAGTTTTACGATTTAAGATTTTAAAATTTTTATTAAAATCATTTATCAAATATTTTCTATAATCTTTTCTAATTTTATTAGCAAAATTACAAAAGATTTTAATAATTATTGGATTATTGTTTATTTGAACAACATATTTAAAATTAATTCTTTTTTTATTAACTAAAGGATGATTCTTTTTATTAACTGCTTTTTTAAGCCAAGAATTTAATAAATTAGTTTTGAAATCATGTTTATTAGATAAAATTTGTTTATATATATATTCAATTACAATTTTTATATCCTTTTTTAATAAAGCTGAAATAAAAAAAATTTTTATATTATATAATTGATTAACTTGTTCAGTAATATTAAGAATATTTTCTTTTATATATAACTTTTTATTTTTAATTAAATCAATTTTATTAAAAACAATAATAACATTAGCTGCTTTTTTTGTAACAATATTTATAATATTCTTATCTTGTCTGTTCATGCCCTCAGAAGAATCAAGTAATATTATAGCAAGATCAATTTTTATTAAATTTTCAAATGTTTTTTTTGTTGTATAATAATCTAAGCTTTTTTTAATAATTTTAGATTTTTTTTGGATACCAGCAGTATCAATTATTTTAATATGTTTTTTTTTATAATAAAAATCAGAAATTACATGATCTGATGTAGTTCCAGCTATTTTGTTAGTATTAGATCTCTGATATCCTAATAAATTATTTAAAAAAGTACTTTTTCCAACATTTGGCTTACCAAATATAGCAATTGTATTATCAAATTTAATCTTAGAAGTGTTGCTTTTAATTTTAATTTTTTTCAAATAGTCAATTAAATCACTAAAACCATACTTATGAGAGCATGATAAAAAAAATGTATTATCTATAGCATATTTATAATATTCATTATTTGGTTCATTTTGAAAATTATCAAATTTATTTATTAATAATATAATATTTTTATTATAAGATCTTAGTTTATTGAGTGAATTATAATCATCTTGATTAAAAATAGATTTATAATCAATAACATATAAAAATAAATCAATTTTTTTTAATAAATTTTTAAAAATATTATTTGTTTCGAAAATATTAATTTTATTTTCAAATGATATGCCAGGACAATCATATATATAAATATTTGGAAGTTTATATAGTTCAGAAACATGCCAATCCCTAGTTGTGCCACCTATATTATGAACAATGTTTGAATTAGTTTGACTCAAAATATTGTAAATAGAGGATTTGCCAACATTTTGTTTGCCAATTAATAAACAATTCATTGTTGTTTAAAAAAAATTCTTTTAGTATTATTTTGATTGATAATGATATAGTTATTTAATAAATCAATAGATTCTATATTTTTTATCTTTAAATCATATTTTTTTAAAAATACTCCATATTGAGCATCAAAATATAAAATTTGACCATTATTAAAGAAAATAATAATCATATTATCTTGGTTAATTATCTTTTTAATTAATAAATTTTCATTAATGAGTTCTGATAAATCTGTTTGCCAGAAAATATTTTCATTTATTAAATTATGTGCAAACATTATATTATTTTGATCAATAGTAATTAATGCGTTATCAATAAAATCAAAAGATCTGATATTATCAATATTAAATTTCTCGAGAATAAATTCGTTTTTATTTAAATCATAGGTGTATAAATATTTTTTATTAACAAAAAATGAAATTGTGTTTTCATATTTATGGAAAAAATATTTATTTTCAAAATAACTTTGTTCCGGAACAAGATTTGTGAATGTTGAATTATTTTTAGTTGATATTAAAGTGTCAATTTCTCCTAGTCGTCCATTTGGTAATAAAAAATATAAAATATTATTAAATGAAGTTATTGAACCTCTTTGAGTATTTAATCTATTATTATTTTCATAGGTAAAATTCCAATTAAATGATCCATTATTTATATTAACTGCATATATTTTATTACTGGTTAATAGAATAATATTTTTATCATGAATTTTAATTGGCGTTTTTATAATATCATTTATTTGAATTTGCCAAATAATATTACCATCAATATCAAATTTTACTAATGTACCATCTGAATAAGATGTTATAAATAAATTATCAATAAAGGAAATAGAAGTTGGATAAGAAAATTCATTACTTAAATTAATATTTAATTTAATTTTATTTATTATATCCCCACTAATTGAGTCATAAATTTTTAAATTTGATTTATAATCAAAATCATAAATTAAATTATCGATAATAAATATAGTTAATGGAAGATGATTTTCGTTAAAATGAGTATTGTAAGTTAAATGCTTATAGGTATTTAAATCTTTATTTAATATAAAATTATTTTTGGGATTATAATAATCATAATAATTGTTTATTGAATCTTTTTTTGAAGTTTTAATCTTATAATTTTGCTCTACTGAATACTCAACAACTGATACAATAGGTTCACTATTATTAAATCTTTCAATTGATTTACAAGATAATAAAGTAAGGAATATTAATATGAATAAATAATTAATTATATTTTTCAAATTCATATATTTTTTTAACTCTTAATTTAATTGAAGGTGGGATTTTTTCATTGTTTGTTATTTCACTGTATATAATTTCTTTTTCTTCGTCCAAATTATCTAATATTGATAAAAGAAAAAGTATTTCTTTCTTATAACCAATAAAGGATTCTATGGTATCATCAACATAAGATAATAAATTATATATTTTACTACTGTCAATTAAATTTAATAAGTCATAAGATGCATTAATAGCAATTAATGTTTTATACAAATTGTCTAAATCTTTACTTGTTATCAAATCAATATATTGATTATAGACTGAATCGTAATTATCATTAGTGTAATTTTCATTAATAATTTCCATTGAAGCAAGTAGTGAATAAAAACCTTTGTCGGATTGTATAGCAGTCATTTCATTATAGAAATCATCTTTTGAAGCAATTTGCTTAGAATTGTAAAATTGAATACTTTGTTTTAATATTTTATTTTTATTATAAAATATATAAACTTGAGATAGAATTAATATTAAAATTAAAAGTGAAAATAAATATATAATCTTTTTTTTATTTTCTTTAGTTAAATTAATAAGTTGATTAAAAATATTATTCATTATTTTTCCATTTAATTGAACAGCCAAAACTATTAAATTGCTTTATTGGACCTTTATTAGTATCTGATATTAGTTTCATAGCTTCATACAAATCTCTTTTAATAATTTTTTTTTTATCTTTTATATCTAAAGTGTGTATTCTGCCTCTATAATGTAATTGTAAACGCTGATTGAATCCAAAAAAATCTGGGGTACATTCAGCTCCATATTTTTTGGCAACTTCTTGGTTTACGTCATATAAATAATGGAATTTAAATTTATGTTCAATTGAGAATTTTTTCATATTGTCATATGAATCATCTGGGTAACTTTCCACATCATTAGACATAATTGCTATTAAATTAACCTCTATTTTTTTTAATTCATTTGCTTCATAAGCAAGTTTATCAACTATTTCTATAACATAAGGACAATGATTACATATAAAAACTATTACGGTACCTTTTTTTCCTTTAAGTTCATTTAAAGTGTAAAAAGCATTATCGACTGATAACAATCGAAAATTGCTAGCAGTCCAGTTAAAATCGCATTCTGAACTATTTACAACAGGCATAATTTTTTGATATATTAATTAAATGAAATCTCTATCATTTGATAAGTCATTTAACAATTCTAAATTATTTTTTTCTAAAAATGAATTAAGTAAAATATTATCATGTTATTCATTAGGAGTTTCAAGAGGAAACTGGAAAGATTATGCAATTAATTTTAGCAAAAATGAAGCCAGTTTTCTTATGTTTAAAAATACTGTTGGTTTTCCTGATTGCGTTTTAACAAAATCCTTAAGAAATAAAAAAAACAAATTTATTTATAAATTACAATCTAATCATCATTCAAAAAATAATAATTTTAATCATATTGATGAACTTTTAATAATTTTAAAAAGAAAAAACTTAAAAATTATTTAATTTTGAAAAAATTTTTTCCTATAATATATATTTCGGTTGAATCTTTTCTTGAAGAATTTGGTTTAAAATATTCAACTTTTCTATAATTTTTTTTTAATACTGAGATTATATTTTTTTCCTCAATCCCTTTAAATATTTTTAAAATTAAACTACTATTTTTTTTTGCTATAATATCTAATATTGAAATTATATATTCTATCATCGACGATATTTGTAAATGATCAGTTTGCTTATGCCCAGTTGTATTGGGCGCTAAATCAGATAATATAATATCATATTTTTTATTTAAAGAATTGAAATCAAATAAAAAAAAATCTTTTTTATAAAATTTTACATTTTGATGCTTGTATTTCATATCAATAATATCAAATGCATCAATTTTTGATTTTTCGTTAATTTTGAGAATAACTTGAGTCCAGCTTCCTGGTGATGAGCCTAGTTCAAGTATATCATTTGACTTTAATATTAGTTTGTATTTGTTGTCTATTTCGATAAGTTTATAAGCAGCTCTTGATAAAAAACCTATCTTTTTTGCTTTTTTAACATATATGTCCTTATATTGTCTTTCTAACCATCTTTTAGATTTCATAAAATAATTAATAATTAACCTTGAGATATTAATTCAAAGAAATATATAAACCTTTTATTTATAAAATAATGAAAAAATCAATAATAGTAGCAATTTTAATCCTTTTATTAGTTATAGGCTGGTTTTTATCCGGTAGATTTTTCAATAGTTCAAAATATCAAAGTGAAAATTTTTCTAAAACAAATCAGGAAAGTGAAAATATAAATAAAGATATAGAAAATTTAAATCAAATAATTGTTGAAACAAATGTTTCAAAATTTGAAACTATAGATCAATCAATTATTTTACAGGGTCAAACTATATCAAATAGATCTATAGATATAAAAGCGCAAACAACTGGAAATGTAATAAAAAAATCTTTTAAAAGAGGAGATAATTTAAAAAAAGATGACATATTAATTAAAATATCCATGGAAGACAGAAATGAATTGCTAAATAGTTTGAAAAAAGAATTTAGTAAATTTAAAAAAGAAATTATTTTAGTAAAAGAAACAAAAGAAAATAATATAATTAAAACAAATGAACAAATTAAATTATATGATGAACAAATAAAAGTTTATCAAATAGAATACAATACAGCCAAAGAATTAGTTGACAAAGGTTTGGGGTCTGAATCTAAATTAAATATCGCTTCCTTTAATTTGACTCAAGCTAAAACTAATTTGACTCAAGCTAAAACTAATTTAAATGAAATTGATATAAATTATAAAACACAGTCAATCAATCTTGAATCTCAACTTGAAAATGTAAAATCAAAAATCAAGAATATAGAATTAGATATTAATAATACAATAATTAAAACTCCTTTTAATGGAATTATACAAACTAGTTATGTAGAAGAAGGAGATTTTATACGACCTGGTGATATTATTGCTAATATAGTTGATTTAAATCCTATAAAAATACAAGGTTATTTATCTGAATCAGATATAAATAAAATTAATATTGGTACAAACGCAATTATAATGATTTCCAATTCATTAAAAAAAGAAGGTAAAATTACATTTATTTCACCTGTAGCTGAAACTAATACAAGAACATTTGAATTTATTATTGAAGCTGAAAACAATGATTTATTATTCAAAAGTGGTTTAACTACTTCAATTACTATTAATGTAGACTCTGTTAAAGCGCATAAAATTTCTCCTTCTATATTAACTTTAAAAGATGATGGTACAGTAGGAATAAAAGCTTTAAATGAAAAAAATAAAGTAGTTTTTTATTCTATCGAAAATGTAAAGGACACTGTTGATGGTATGTGGGTTAAAGGATTGCCTGAAGAAGTTACAATAATAACAAGTGGCCAAGAATACGTAAATGAAGGTCAAGTTATTGAAACTAAATAAACGAGAATATAATGAAAATTAATATTATTGATTACGCTATAAATCACTCAAGAGTAATTATGGGTATTCTTTTCTTTATATTAGTAGCTGGAACAACCTCTTACATAAATATACCCAAGGAAGCTACGCCAGATGTTAATATACCATTCATTTATATATCACTTTCTCAAAAAGGTATTTCGCCAGATGATTCTGAAAGACTTTTAATTAAACCCGTAGAAGATGAAGTTAAAACAGTAGAAGGTGTCAAAGAGGTAAGATCAACAGCTTACAACGGTGGTGGAAATGTATTGCTAGAGTTTAATCCAGGATTTGATGCTGATAAAGCAATGGATGACGTTAGAGAAAAAGTGGATAAAGCCAAAGGAGATTTACCCTCAGATGCAGATGAACCTTCAGTTAATGAAGTTAATATTAGCGCTTTTCCAATTTTATTAATTTCACTTAGTGGCGATCTACCAGATAGATCATTACAAGAATTAGCAGAATATTTAAAAGAAGAAATTGAAACAATACCTAGTGTATTAGAAGCAAAAATTGGTGGAAAAAGAAGTGAACAAGTAGACATCATAATAGATGTTTCAGCTATAGAAGGATACGGAATTAATTTAAATACATTAATAAATATTGTTAATCAAAATAATATGATGGTCTCTGCAGGAGAACAGGATACTGGCGATGGGAGTTTTAATATTAAAGTTCCTGGTTTATTTGAAAATTTAGAAGATGTACTTGATACTCCAATAAAAACTTTTGGAGATTCTGTTATTACTTTTAGAGATATAGCTAAAGTAAAAAGAACTTTTGAAGATAGAAAAACATATGCACGTGTTAATGGAAAAAATTCCGTAACAATTGAAGTATCTAAAAGAATTGGAGAAAATATTATTAAAACTACTGATACAGTAAAAAATAAAGTTAATAAAGCAAAAGAGAATTTTCCAAACAATCTAAATATTTCATTTAGTCAAGATAATTCAAAATATATAAAAAATATGCTCAATAGCTTACAAAATAATGTAATTGCTGCAATAATATTAGTGTTAATAATAATATTAGGTGCTTTAGGAATAAGGTCAGGGTTCTTAGTAGGTGTTTCCATTCCAGGCTCTTTTTTATCTGGAGTCTTAGCTCTTTCATTAATGGGTTTTACAGTAAATATTGTAGTATTATTCGCCCTTATATTATCAGTTGGTCTTTTAGTAGATGGGGCAATAGTTGTTGTTGAATACGCGGATAGAAAAATCAATGAAGGATACTCAATTATTGAATCTTACTCTGCAGCATCTAAAAAAATGGCTTTACCAATTATTGCTTCAACTGCAACGACTTTAGCTGCTTTTTTACCACTTATTTTTTGGCCAGGATTAGCAGGGGAATTTATGAAATATTTGCCAATAACTCTAATATGCGTGCTGACTTCTTCACTTTTTATGGCATTATTATTTGTGCCTGTTGTTGGAGTAACAATAGGTAGTATTTTCAAAATTTTATGGCAATTAATTTTTCCTCTAATTTTTGCTATTATTTTCTTTAATCTCATAAATATAGGCATTAATTATTTAGGTTTTAATAGTATTTTACTAACAATAATTAAGTATTTAATCCCAATCATTATTTATATTTATATATCAATTAAAATTATTCCATATTCTGAAAAAATTAAGCAATCACTTAATTCTCCAATTAAGAAAATTTCAGAAACAGCTGTTGCATTATCTTCAGAAAGTAAAACATCTCCATTGTCACTTAAAGGTTTTACAGGTTTTTATGCTAAATCCATAAATAAACTTTTAGATCATCCAGCTAAAGTTTTAATTAGCTCAATTGTAATTCTTATTTCTATTCAAGTTTTATATTCTAGAATTGGTAAGGGTGTTGAATTTTTTCCAGAAGTAGAACCTGATTTATCTAAAATAGTTATTTATGCTCGAGGAAATTTATCTGTTGAAGAAAAGAATTATTATGTTTCAAGAGTTGAAAATTTAATTTTAGATATCCAAAAAGAAAAATTTGAATTTAAAAATATATACTCAACAAGTGGAAATGTATCAGATCAATCAGAAAGTTCTGAAGATTTTATAGGATCAGTATCTTTAGAATATGTTGATCTTGAATATAGAAGGCCTTCTAAGATTATTTTAAAGGAGATATTGACTAAAACAAAATCAATAAATGGAATCAAAGTTGAAACTCGTGAACAAGAATCTGGTCCACCAAGAGGAAAACCAATAAATATAAAACTTACTTCAAAAAATAAAGAATTATTATTTATGGAAGCTTCAAGGTTAAAAAAGTTTATGGATGAATTTCCAGGACTTGTTAATGTAGAAGATAATTTGCCTGCACCAGGTATTGAATGGGAGATTAAAGTAAATAGAAAACAAGCCTCTAAATTTAATGCAAATATTTCAAGTATAGGTAATGTAATTAAATTATCAACTAATGGTATTAAACTAGGAGAATATAGACCAGATGATACTACTGAAAGTATACCTATTTATTTAAGATATCCTCAAGAAGGAAGAACTCTCGATATGCTGCAAAATCTTCGAGTAAGAACTGAAAATGGATTAGTGCCAATTTCAAATTTTGTTGAAATTGTACCAAAAAATAGAACTGGAAATATAGTTCGTATAGACTCAAAAAATGCAATTAACATTCAGACGGATGTAGATATTGGGATTTTTGCTGATAGTAAAATGAAAGAACTTGAATATTCTTTAGGTTTAACAAAAACAAAACCAACTTTTAGAGGTAGATCAATTGATAATATAAAAACTTTTGATTTAAATAATGAAGTAAGCGCTAAACTAACTGGGGAAAGTGAAGATCAAAAGGAGGCCCAAGAATTTTTATCTAAAGCTTTTATGGTTGCTTTATTTTTAATGTTGATGATATTATTGCTACAATTTAATAGTTTTTATAGTAGCTTTTTAATTCTTTTTGCGGTTCTTATGTCAACAGCTGGAGTATTAATTGGATTAATGGTTACTGGGCAAGCTTTTGGTATTGTCATGACAGGGGTAGGAGTAATTGCCTTAGCTGGAATAGTTGTAAATAATAATATAATTTTGATAGACACATTCGATTATTTAAAAAAGGATATGCCTACAATAAAAGAAGCTATAATAAAAACAGGTGCACAAAGATTAAGACCAGTTTTATTAACAACATTTACTACAGTATTGGGTCTTCTACCTATGGTAACAATGACTAATGTAGATTTTTTTACTAGACAAATTAAAGTAGGAACACAAGATACACAATGGTGGGTTCAATTATCAACTGCTATTGTTTTTGGATTAATTTTTGCAACACTTTTAACTTTAATAGTAACACCATCTCTTTTGATGCTTAGAGAAAATTTACGTATTTGGTATTCAAAAAAAATAAATAATATTTAATAAATTAACTATTTTTATAATTATCAAAAATTGTATAAATAATAGATATTAAGTAAAAAATAGCTATTATAATTAAAGTAATCCATATATTTGAGATAATTGATATACTTATAATTGCGCTTAATAAAATAATCCAAGGTGCATATTTTTTTGAAAAATTTATTTTTTTAAATGAAATTGTAGGAACTTTACTAATCATTAAGAAGCCAATTAAAGATAAATTCAATAAATTTAAGTAAGGATTCCTGAAGAATGAAAAATCAAATTCTATAAAAACAAATATAGGTAATAAGGCTAAACCTGCTGCAGCAGGAGATGGTATTCCAACAAAATAAGTATTTGAATCAATTGGTTTTGGAGATAAATAGATATCTGCTGTGAAGCGTGCTAATCGTAGTGCAGAGCAAACAGCAAAAAATAAGCCTATACTCCAACCAAGTGAATTTAAATCTGATAAAGACCAATAAAATATTAATAAACTTGGTGCTACACCAAAAGAAATAAAATCACTTAATGAATCTAACTCGGCACCAAAGTTACTTCCCCCTTTTAATTTTCTAGCAAACCAGCCATCAAAGAAATCAAAAATAGCAGCAAAAATTATCAAAAAAATAGCAATTTTCCATTCTTCTGATATTGAAAATCTTATTGAAGATAATCCACAACAGAGTGATAATATTGTTATTGTATTTGGTAAATATTTTCTTAGGAAGTTGGAATTATTCTCCATAATTAGATTTTTTTAGTTTTATTAATATTAATTACATTATTAGGATTTGAAATAATTGTTTCTCCTCCAATTAAAGTTTGGCCGACAGAAATCAATAAATTATATTTTTTTGGGAGATATAGATCTACTCTGCTTCCAAATTTTATTATACCAAATCGGGTACCTTTAATAACTTCTTGATTATTTTTCAAATCACATACTATTCTTCTAGCTATTAAACCTGCTATTTGAGAAAATATAATTTTATCTTTATTAGAAGCTTCTACTACAATTATATTTCTTTCGTTATCATTGCTTGCTTTGTCTAAACTTGCATTAAAAAATTTTCCAGGAATATAGTTTATGCTTTTAACATATCCTGAAATTGGTATTCTATTGACGTGCACATTAAAAATATTAAGAAAAATACTAATCTTGTTAAATTGTTCTTTTAATTTACACTCATTTGGAGCAAATGATTCATTTATAGAGACTACTTGACCGTCAGCTGGAGATACAACTACATCATCCATTGGCACAGATCTAATAGGATCTCTAAAAAAATAATAAAAACTAAAAGATAAAATAAGCAAGAAAATTCCTATAATTGGAAAAAAAGGAAGGGTAATAATTGAAAGAATTATACTTGATATTAAGTAAACCCAACCTTCGTTATGTATTCTTAGATGCATTTAAAAAACAATTGAATAAAATAGAAAAAAATACATATATAATTATGGATATAAAATCTCTAACTATTTACTGCTCATCATCAAATATATTAGACAAAAAATATTATAAATTAGCTAGAGAAATAGGTGTTTTTTTAAGTAATCAAAGAATAACCATTATTTACGGAGGGGGTAAAGTGGGATTGATGGGAGAAATCTCTAGATCTGCAATAGAAACAGGGGGTAAAGTTATTGGTGTAATTCCTGAATTTTTGAATTCAAAAGAAATAATTAATTACGAAATATCTGAAACAATAATTGTAAAGGATATGAGTGAGAGAAAAAAGAAAATGTACCAGCTAGGAGATGCATTTTTAATATTACCAGGTGGTTCAGGAACTATTGAAGAAGCAACTGAAATTATTTCGTGGAAGTTATTAAATATACATAGAAAAAATATAATAATTTTTAATTATTGTAATTTTTGGGATTCTTTAATTAAAATGTATGATGAGGTTAAAGATGAGAATTTTGCAAATAAAAATTTGCAAAATATATGTATGAATGTAGAAACTTTAAAACAATTTAAAATACTTTTTCAAAATGAACAAAATTAAAGTAAAAAATCCAATTGTTGAAATGGATGGTGATGAAATGACCAGAATAATATGGTCATTTATTAAAAAAAAATTGATTCTTCCTTATTTAGATATTGATATACTTTATTATGATTTAGGTATTTTAAGTAGAGATAAAACATCAGATCAAATAACAATTGATGCAGCAGAAGCAGTAAAAAAATATGGAGTTGGTATTAAATGTGCAACTATTACGCCAGATGAAAATAGAGTTAATGAATTTAATCTTAAAAAAATGTGGAGGTCTCCAAATGGGACTATAAGGAATATTTTAGGAGGAACAATTTTTAGAGAACCAATTATTTGCAAAAATGTTCCAAGAATTGTTACTAACTGGAATAAACCAATTATAGTAGCAAGACATGCTTATGGAGATCAATATAGAGCTACAGATACATTAATTACAAAACCTGGGATACTAAAAATGAAATTTGAGCCAAAAGATGGAACTGAAGGTTTTGAAAAAGAGGTTTTCACATTTGAAGAAGAAGGCATTGCATTATCTATGTATAATTTAGATCAATCTATTATTGATTTTGCAAGATCATGTTTTAATTATGGATTAAATTTACAATGGCCAGTATATCTTTCAACTAAAAATACCATTCTTAAAGTTTATGATGGAAGATTCAAAGATTTATTTCAAAAAATATTTGATCAAGAATTTTCTGAAAAATTTAAAGAAAAAAATATAGTTTATGAGCACCGATTAATAGATGATATGGTTGCAACATCATTGAAATGGGAAGGTAATTTTATTTGGGCTTGTAAAAATTATGATGGAGATGTTCAATCTGATTCTGTTGCACAAGGATTTGGATCTTTAGGATTAATGACTAGTGTATTAATGACACCTGACGGAAAAACTGTTGAAGCTGAAGCAGCTCATGGAACAGTAACAAGACATTATAGACAACATCAACAAAAAAAAAGGACTTCTACCAATCCAATTGCTTCTATTTTTGCTTGGACTAGAGGATTAAAATTTAGAGGTAAGTTTGATGAAAATTTTGAATTATCTAACTTTGCTAAACTTTTAGAAGAGACTTGTATTGAAACTGTAGAATCTGGAAAAATGACTAAAGATTTAGCAATTTTAATAAGCAATAATCAAAAATGGTTAAATACTGAAGAATTTCTTTCTGTTTTAAATGAAAATCTTAAAAAGAAATATCTATTGAGTAGCAATTAAATCTTTTACAAAATTTATTGCTTCATTAATTTTTGAAAAATCTTGCCCCCCAGCTTGGGCTAAATCCTTTCTACCTCCCCCACCTTTTCCACCTAATATTCCGGATATTTTTTTGATTATATCTGAGGCATCAAAAATATTAGTTATATCATTAGTTACTCCAAGAACTATAGAAATTTTACTTTTATTATTTGAGATGATTAAAGCTATACAATTTGTAATATATTTCTTTTTTTGTTCATCTATAAAATTTTTTAATGAATGAATGGGGTAATCCTCAGCAATTAAATATATAAAATTTATATCATTAATTTTCTCAAAAATTAAATTTTGTGAATTACTTTTTAATTTAAATATTTCTAATTTTTTTTCATAAGTTTTTTTAATTTCTTTTAGTTGAGTTAATGAATTTAAATTTGTATTTAATTTAAAAATATATTTTGGATCCAATTCAATGATTTTATCAACAATTAATTTTATATTTTTTATATTATCATTTTCATTTTTTAGATTTATTTCCTGTTGATTTACTAAATAAGTATTTACAGTTAAATTAGTTATTGCTTCAATTCTACGAATACCTGATGCAACGCTAGACTGAGATATAATTTTAAAATCAATTATATCACTAGTATTATTTACATGCGTACCTCCACATAATTCAATAGAAAAATTTTTTTCATTTTCTCCAATTGTAACTACTCTAACTTCATCTCCATACTTTTCACCAAATAAAGCCATAGCACCCTCTTCTATAGCTTTTTTTTGATTTGAAATTTTAACATTAATAGGTAATTTTTTTTCTATTTGAGATTTAACTAAATTTTCAATTTCAATTAAATTATTATTTTCTATTATTTGATTATGACTAAAATCAAATCTTAATTTTTCTTCATTTACTAATGATCCCTTTTGTGAAACATGTTTGCCTAGTATTTTTCTTAAAGATGCATGTAACAAATGTGTTGAAGAATGGTTTGATTTTATTAAATTCCTTTTTCTTAAATTTATAGATGCGATCACAGTATCGTTAATTGAACACTTTCCATCTATAACCTTTCCCCAATGTAAATAATAATTTCCAAAAATTTTGGTAGTATTAGTAACTTGAAAAAATAAATTATCATTATTTATTTTTCCAGAATCACCTACTTGCCCTCCGCTTTCACCATAAAAAGGTGTTTGATTGAGAATTATTATTGCCTCTTGATCTTTAGTTAGTTTGTTAACTGATTTGTTATTACAGACTAATGAAATTATAGAACATTCAGATTGTGTTTGTTCATAACCTAGAAATTCTGTAGGAGAAATATTTTCAGTTATATTATACCAAATTTTATTATCCTCTATATCCCCAGTTCCTTTCCAATTTTGACGAGCTCTTTTCTTTTGTTCTTCCATTTTTATATTGAAAGAATTTAGATCAACTCCAATTTTTTTGCTTTTAAGATAATCTTGCGTTAAATCTATGGGAAAACCATAAGTATCATACAACTTAAAAGCGATTTCACCATCAAGTGTCTTTGGAGATTTCAAAATTTCTTCGTCTAATATTTTGATTCCTTTTTCAACAGTCTCTTTAAATTTTGTTTCTTCAGTTATTAGGGTATTAATTATTAAATCACTTGCTCTCTCTAATTCAGGATAAGATTGTTTTATTCCTTCTAAGAATGTGGGGAATATTTTATGAAATATTGGTTCTTTATTACCTAATGAATGAGCATGACGCATACCTCTTCTCATAATTCTTCTAAGAACATATCCTCTACCTTCATTTGATGGCATAACTCCGTCAGCTATTAAAAAAGCAGATGATCTTAAATGATCAGCTATTACTCTATGGCTGGGACTTGAGTCGTAGGAGCCATTATTACAAAGTTCAATGGAACGGTTTATTAAAGGTAAAAATAAATCTGTTGAATAATTATCATTAGTGCCTTGAATTAAAGCCGTAATCCTCTCTAAACCCATGCCTGTATCAATTGAGGGCTTAGGTAAATTTATTCTTTCAGATAGATTAATTTGCTCAAATTGCATAAAAACTAAGTTCCAAATTTCAATAAATCTGTCACCATCTTCATCCGAAGAACCTGGTGGTCCACCATCATATTTGTCACCATGATCATAAAATATTTCTGAGCAGGGGCCGCATGGCCCGGTATCACCCATAGACCAAAAATTATCAGATGTATTAATTTTAATAATCTTATCTTCAGATAATCCGGCAATTGATTTCCAATACTTATACGCTTCTTGATCCTCAGAAAATACAGTTACTAAAAGCCTATTTTTACTGATACCAAACTCTTTGGTAATTAAATTCCAAGCTAATTCAATTGCTTGATCTTTAAAATAATCTCCAAAGGAAAAATTACCTAACATTTCAAAAAATGTATGGTGTCTAGCAGTATATCCAACATTTTCTAAATCGTTATGTTTTCCACCAGCCCTTACGCATTTTTGTGCTGTAACAGCTCTTTTATAATTTCTTTGTTCTTTTCCAGTAAAAATATTTTTAAATTGGACCATGCCTGAATTAGCAAACATTAAGGTAGGATCATTTTCAGGAACTAAAGGACTAGAGTGAATAATTTTATGATTATGCTTTTTAAAAAAACTAAGAAAAGTATCCCTTATTTGTGAAGAATTCATAAAAATTGCTAATATAATAGCATATTATAATAACTATTTTTATTAAAAAAAGGCACCAATATATTTTAAATAAAGGTGCCTTTTTATTAATGACTATTGATCTTTAATTTTATTATTTTCTTCTTTTGTTGCTTTTTCTTTGGCATCTCCCTCCATCATTGCTTTTTCTACCATCCCTGCATTTTCTAATATCCTATTTTCAATTTCACTTGCTATTTTAGGATTTTCTCGAAGAAAAGACTTAACATTCTCTCTACCTTGACCAATTTTATTATCTTTATAAGCAAACCAAGATCCTGATTTTTCAATAATTTCTGTTTTAACTCCTAAATCAACAAGCTCACCTAATTTTGATATTCCTTCACCGTACATAATATCAAACTCAACTACTTTAAAGGGAGGTGCAACTTTGTTTTTAACTATTTTAACTCTAGTTTGATTACCAATAATTTCATCTTTATCCTTTATTGCTCCAATTCTTCTAATATCTAACCTTACCGATGAATAAAATTTTAATGCATTACCTCCTGTTGTTGTCTCAGGACTTCCAAACATTACACCTATTTTCATTCTTAATTGATTTATAAATACCACTAAAGTATTTGATTGTGATATTGAACTGGTAAGTTTTCTAAGAGCTTGACTCATTAATCTCGCTTGAAGCCCAGGAAGTGAATCTCCCATGTCTCCTTCTAATTCAGCTCTTGGAACCAACGCAGCTACAGAGTCAATGACTAATACATCTATGCCACCTGATTTAATTAATGAATCTGCAATTTCTAAACCTTGTTCACCTGTATCAGGTTGAGAAATAAGTAGTTCTTCAAGATTAACTCCCAATTTTTTTGCATAAGCAGGGTCTAATGCATGTTCTGCATCAATAAATGCACAATTACCTCCATTTTTTTGCGACTCTGCCACAATATGAGTAGCCAAAGTTGTTTTACCTGAGCTTTCAGGTCCATAGATCTCAACTATTCTTCCTTTAGGCACTCCCCCTATTCCAAGCGCAATATCAAGACCTAGAGAGCCTGTTGAAATAGAGTCAATATCTACATTTGTTTTTGACCCAAGTTTCATTATTGAGCCTTTTCCATAATTTTTTTCTATTAAGCCAACTGCAGCTTCTAATGATTTATTTCTACTTTCTTTATCCATATTGTTATTTTCAATTACTTTTAATTTAGTTTGAGACATTAATTTACTCCCTTTTTCGTATTGATTTAATATGATTCTAGCAAATTATCTTGTTTGTACATGTTTTGTTCTCATTTTTAAAGTTCTATTTTTGTTCTTTTTAAGAATATTTATTAAATAATTGAATTATATGTATTTTTTTTATCAATAAAAAAATGAAAAAGTAAAAACATTATTATATGTTCTTGAATTTATATATTCTTTTGATAAATCCTTCGCTCACCAATAATATATTATGCCTAAAATAAATAAAAATTATAAACCCAGTTCAAAAGAAAAATTTATGAACTCAAAAATGAAAGAATATTTCAGAATTAAATTATTAAATTGGAAAAAAAATCTTCTGGAAGGCTCATCTCAAACTTTACAAAACTTTAAAAAAGAAGATAATTCTTCAAAGCCTGATATAACTGATAGAGCTGCTGAAGAAATTGAAACATCATTTGAATTAAGAACTAGAGATAGAGAAAGAAAATTAATAAATAAAATTGATCAAGCCCTTAAAAGAATAGATGATGGAAATTATGGTTATTGTGAAGAAACTGGAGAGCCTATAGGAATAAAGAGACTTGAAGCAAGACCAATTGCTACGTTGAGCTTAGAAGCTCAAGAAATGCATGAAAAAAAAGAAAAAAAAATAAACTAATTTTTTTTTAGTATATATATAAGTCTTTATGATTTCAGATTCTTATGTAAATTTATCTCCTGGATTATATGTAGTCAATGAAAACAATATTGATTGGGGTGTAGGGCAAATACAATCAGCTATTAATGAAAAAATAACAATCAATTTTGAAAATGTGGGGAAAAAGGTTATTAATATTAAAAAAATTAAATTAAAAATTGTGAATATACAATGACACTTACTGATCAGTTTCATAGAAAAGTAAATTATTTGAGAGTTTCAGTAACAGATAGATGTGACTTAAGATGTATCTACTGCATGAAAGAAAAAATGGATTTTCTTCCAAAAAAACAAATTTTAACATTAGAAGAGATAGAGAGGCTATGTGACAATTTTATAGATTTAGGAGTGACCAAAATCAGGTTAACTGGTGGAGAGCCTTTAGTGAGAAAAAATATTATAGAGTTGATAAAAAAATTAAATATTAAAAAAAATTCTAGCAATCTTAAAGAAATAGTTTTGACAACTAATGGCACATTACTCTCAGAATATGCTTACGATTTAAAAAAAAATGGTATTAATAGAATTAATGTATCTTTAGATACTATTGATCAAAATAAGTATAATAAAATTACAAGATTTGGTGATTTAAATAAAGTTTTGTTGGGAATTGAAAAAGCATTAGAACATAATATTAAAATTAAAATTAATTTAGTTGCTATTAAAAATTTTAATGAAAATGAATTTTGTTCAATAATTGATTGGGCTAATCAATTAAAGATAGATCTAAGCTTTATTGAAGTAATGCCTATGCAAGAAACTGATATAGCAAGACATCTTCAATATATGCCATTAAATAGGGTATTTGACGATCTAAACGAAAAATATAAGTTTTATAAATCAGAAAAAAATACTGGTGGGCCTTCAAGATATTATAAAAGCCCTAATCTATCAATTAATGTTGGCTTTATATCTCCCATAACTAATAATTTTTGTTCTAACTGTAATAGGATAAGAATATCAAGTACTGGAAAACTATATATGTGCTTAGGCCAAAATGATTATATAGATTTTAGAGAAATTTTAAGAAATGACTATAACGATAATTACATAAAAGAAAAAATAAAATTAGCTCTAAAAATTAAACCCTTAAAACATGATTTTATGATTAATAAAAATTCTAAAACTTACATGCAAAGACATATGAATGTTACTGGAGGTTAATGAAATATTTTTTTATATCTTCAAAATCCAAAGATGCTTTAAAAGCTAAAAAAAAATATAAAGTAAAATATGGCAATTATAAGATTAATGAAGCTGATATAATTATACCTATTGGAGGCGATGGTTTCTTATTAAAATCTTTACATGATTTTAGTAAATTCAACATACCTTTTTATGGGATTAATTATGGCTCCATAGGTTTCTTAATGAATACAGAAAGTAAAGAATCTTTAGATGAAATAATTACAAAAGCACAAAAAATACAGCTTAGACCTTTAAAAATGAAAGCTACTGATTATAAGGGTAAAATATTTCAATCAATTGCATTTAATGAAGTATCTATAATGCGACAAACTCATCAAGCAGCTAAAATTAGTATTAAAATTAATAATATTGAGAGAATAAAAGAACTAATTTGTGATGGCGTCCTTGTATCTACTGCTGCTGGAAGTACTGCATATAATTTTTCAGCTCACGGAAGTATTATTCCTTTAGAATCAAAATTGTTAGCCTTAACTCCTATAAGTTCATTTAGACCTCGTAGATGGAGAGGTGCATTATTAACCGAGGATACCAAAATAGTATTAACTGTCAACGATGTACGCCTAAGAGCATCCAGTGTTACTGCAGATAATAAAGAAATTAGAAATATTAAAAAAGTTGAAATCAGTACTGATAAAAAATATATTTGTGATTTACTATTTAATAATCATCATTCAATACAAGAAAAAATATTAAAAGAACAATTTAGTCAATAATTTTTCTTTTCCTATATTCATTTGCGTATAGAAAAAAACCTAAACACAAGAAATTTATTACATTTAACCAATTATTAAAAAAATTACCAGTAGGAATTATTGGCCAAATTGCAATGAGAATTGACAAATATATAAATACATCAATTTCTAGAATATTATTTTTTTTAATTTTATGAATTTTTTCAAAAAGTATTACTCTAAATATATTTAAAATATAAATGAAAAAAATAAAAATAGGTAATGTTCCTATAATGCCAGTTTCACTAAGAAGTTGCAAATACATATTATGAGGATGAGTACTGCAGCCAGATAAAACTTTATCATGTGGCTCCCAAATTGCGCCTCTTTTTTTGGCTAGAAATTCTTCGAATGTAGGGCCTACCCTACTTATCTTGGTTCTGTATATTGGATTTTGACATTCTATTCGGTAAATTTTAGGTCCGACGCCAAATAAGATATTTTTTGAAAATATTTTTAAAGCTTGTGCAAATAATTGTTGATGTTCTTTAGAAAATATAAAAAGATTAGTTGGAATAATAACTCCTTTTTTTTCTAAATCAATAATTTCAGATTCATCAAGTACAGTAGAAGTGAATTGTTGTTGGGTATAAGTAATATAGCGATATTTTAAATGGTCATTATAAAAAAGAATAAATAAAATAATTATTGAAGATATAATTATAGAAATTAAAAATTGAAAATTATACTTATTTGCAAAAAACAAAATAGTAATATTAGTTAATAAGCAATAAAAAAAAGCAGACCTCTCACCAGAAAGAAAAATAGCAGTGTTAGTTACAACAATAAAAAAAACTAATAAAAAATTAAAATTTTTTAAAAAATAAAAATTATATATCATCAGACCTAATGATATTGGAAGTAAGCGTGATAGGTAACTTCCCAAAATATTTTCACTGCCAAATAACCCTGATATTCTACCTCTGCCAGATAGATCTTCACTCATCGTAAAACCAAGAAAATTAAAGCCAAATGAAAACTGAAAGATGGCATCTAAACTTACAATCAGAAGGCATAATAAAATAACTATAGAAAAGTTTTTTAAAAAATATTTTTCAGTTTTGATTAAATATAAAATTAATAAAGAAAAAAAACCGAAACGGAAAAAGAATAAAGAATATTCAAATGAATACATATATTCATAAGTAAATATTGATCTAACAAAAAAATATAAACATAAAATAAAAAAAAATATAATTAAACCAACATTTAATGGTTTAAAATTTTTTTCTATCAATAATTTAAATAAAAACAAAAATGATGAAAGAGAAACAATCATATCTGGAATTGCTGGGCCGGAAATAAGGCTAATAGGAAGTAAAAAAACTATAAAACTATTAAATTTGTTTATATTAAAAAAATTATTCACATCAAAAGTTTAAATATTAGATGTGGTGTAAGCACAAATTTTGTTTCCATCTAAATCTCTTAAATATGCATAATAATTCTCACCATGTCTAGGGCCAGGGTTACCTTCATTGGTAGCACCCAATAGCAAAGCCTTTTTGTGAAATTCATTAACTTTTTTTTTTGATTTTACATAAAATGAAATCATAGTACCATTTCCAATCGTGGCGATATTATCATCAAAAGGCTTCATAATATAAAAATCTGCTAAATTATTTGTTTTTTCTTTTGCATATCCAACATATTTTTCATCTTGATCCACTCTAATAATATCTAAAATTTTTAAAATCTCATCATAAAAATTTGAACTTTTTTTAAGATTATTTGTTCCTAATGTAATAAATGCAAACATAAATTAATCTTATATCTTATAATTAATTTGGTAGCCTCGGCCGGACTCGAACCGGCACTCCCAAATGGGCAAGGATTTTAAGTCCTTTGTGTCTACCAATTCCACCACGAGGCCTTAATACTATTTATAAACTAAAAAACTTTTTCCACCTAACAATTTAATCATTTTTTTAATTTGGTCCCTTATATTATTTAAATTTTCTAACTCCCAAGAAGAAATTACAATATTTACCCCTCCTTTTCTTTTTAAATAATTAAAATAAGGGTAACTTCCAATTGCGCATTTTTTATTTTTTTTTTGAATTCTTGATAATTCTAAAGCCATTACAGATTCGTATATATTTGTCCTAATGGTTAATGTTTTTTTAGGCTTCCCTTTATCAAGATTTTTTAAAAGTAAATTAAACATTTTTTTCATAATCATTGGAACGCCTGGCAAAACATAAACATTTTTGATTATATAGCCTGGAGCAATAGTAAGTGGATTTATAATCAACTCAGAACCTTCTGGCATTTTTGCCATTTTTTTTCTACCTTTGTTAAATTCATTTTTTGGATAATAATCTTTAAGAATTTTATAAGCTTGTGGATGATAACTATACTTTTTTTTGAATGCTTTAGATATACTTTCTGAAGTAATATCATCATGAGTTGGACCTATTCCTCCAGTAGTAAAAACATATTTATAATATTTATGAAAATCTCTAACAGTATCAATTATAATTTTTTCATTATCAGGAATTACTGTTATTTTTTCTAATTTTATACCATTTTTTATTAATTTATTTGCTATGAAATTAGAATTAGTATCCTTTGTTCTCCCTGAAAGAATTTCATTTCCTATGACAATTATACCAGCATTTAATTTTATCATTTTTCTATTTTAAACAAATTGTAAACAAAAAAAAGTAATTTAATGAAATTTTGTTTATGCTTTAACAATATTAGTATAATGATCACATTTATGAATACTGAAAATATATATATTCATAATGTAAATGATTTTGTTGCTATGAGAAAAGCTGGCTCATTAACAGCAAAAATATTGGATGCACTTAAGAATTTTATTGAACCTGGCATTTCAACCGAAGATATAAACGAATTTTGTCATAGAATGATAATAAAAAACGATGCAGTTCCTGCTCCACTTAATTACAAAAATTTTCCTAAATCAGTATGTACATCAGTCAATCATGTTGTGTGTCATGGGATTCCTAGTGAAAAAAAAATATTAAAGAATGGAGATATAATTAATGTAGATGTTACTGTAATTTTAGATGGATGGCATGGTGATAGCTCAAGAACATTTGCTGTAGGTAATATAAATAATAAAATTTTATCACTTTTAAAAACTACTTATGAATGCCTATTGATAGGAATTGAAAATGCAAAACCAGGAAAAAAGATAGGTGATATAGGTTACAGCATACAAAAATATGCTGAAGCAAAAAATTTTTCTGTTGTTAGAGATTTTTGCGGACATGGTATTGGCAAAAAATTTCATACACCCCCAAGTATTTTACATTATGGATCTATTGGTGAAGGTGTAGAGATAGTGCCTGGAATGTTTTTTACCATAGAGCCGATGATTAATATTGGAAATTGGCAAGTTAAGATACTTAATGATGGTTGGACTGCAGTAACAAAAGATAAATCTCTATCAGCACAATATGAGCATACTATTGGAATTACTGAAAATGGTAACGAAATCTTCACACTTTCTCAAAATAATTCCGATTTTCCTATAAATACAATATAATGCAATAAATATGATACCTAGATACACAAGAAAAAATATTAGTAATATTTGGACAGACGAGAATAAATTTAAAATATGGACAGAAATAGAATGTCTTATTGCGCAAAAATTATCACTAAATGGAACAATCCCTAAAAATTCTTATCAAGAAATTAAAAAAAGAGCAAAATTTAATGTTAAAGAAATTAATAAAATTGAAAAAGAAACTAAACATGATGTTTTAGCTTACATTCAAAATGTTAGCAAATATATTGGAAAAAGTTCTAAATATTTCCATTATGGAGTAACTTCAAGTGATATTATTGATACAGCATTTTCTATTCAACTCAAACAATCCTGCGAAATTATTATTAAAGAAATTAATATTTTATTAAAAGTAATTAAAAATAAATCATTAAAACATAAGAAAACTATAATGATAGGAAGAAGTCATGGAATTCATGCTGAACCAATTACATTTGGTTTAAAATTGGCGACTTTTTATACTGAATTTCAAAGGCACTTAAAAAGATTAAAAAACGCAAGGGATGAAATTTCTATTTGTGCAATTTCAGGACCTGTGGGCACTTACAATACAATCAATCCAAATGTAGAAAAATATGTTGCAAAAAAACTTAAATTAAAACCTGAGAGCATTTCAACTCAAATAATTCCACGTGATAGGCATGCAATGTTTTTTTCTACAATTGGTTTATTAGCTTCTTCTATTGAACATATGGCTACTGAAATAAGACATCTACAAAGAACTGAAGTATCAGAAGTTGAAGAATTTTTTCAAAAAAAACAAAAAGGCTCATCATCCATGCCTCATAAAAGAAATCCCATACTTAGTGAAAATTTAACTGGAATTGCAAGATATATTAGAAGTGCTGTAGTTCCTGCAATGGAGAATATCACCTTATGGCATGAAAGGGATATCAGTCATTCAAGCGTTGAAAGAATAATAGCTCCAGATGTAACGATCGCAACTGACTTTGCGTTATCAAGATTAACTAATGTGATCAAAAACCTCATTGTTTATCCTAACAATATGAAGAAAAATTTAGAAAAATTAGAGGGTATTCATAAAAGCCAAAAAATATTATTATCTCTAATTAAAAAAAATGTTTCTAGAAACGAAGCTTATTTAATTGTTCAAAGTGCTTCAAAAAAAGCAATATTTCATGATATGAAATTTGAGAAAGTTTTAAATGAAAACAAAAAATTTAAAAAATATATAAGTAAAAATGAATTAAAAAAAATATTTTCTACTAAGGAAGAATTAAAACATATAGATAAAATATTTAAAGTAGTATTTAAAAATTAATTAATGTGCACTAGCATAATTCTTTTTAGAAAAGCAGCTACTTGGCCAATTATAATTGGATCTAATCGCGATGAAAATTTAAATAGAAAAAGTAGTTTTCCGGGAAAACACTGGAAGAAAAATTATCCTAATGTCATTGGTGGAAAAGATTTAAAAAAAAAAGGATCTTGGATAGGAATAAATAATAATGGACTAGTAGCTTTAATTCACAATAGAATTTCTAATAAAAAAAAATCTAATTTTAGATTTTCAAGAGGTAAAATAGTTTTAGAAGTTTTAAATAGTCTTAATATAAATAAAGCATTAAAATTTATATCTACAATTAATCCTAAGGATTATGATTATTTCAATTTATTTATAGCTAATCATAAAAATTGTTATTTTATAAAGCATAATATTATTACTAGAAATTTACAAATTCATAAAATTAAAGAAGGTCTAACAATAATGACTGATAAAGATATAAATGATAAAAGAGACAAAAAAATCATTTATTATCATAAATTATTTTCATCTTTAAAAATTCCAAATCCATCAAAAAATAATTGGGATAGTTGGAAAAAAAATTTATCTTATAATAATGAAGAAAAATTGCCTAATAACCAAAGAATATGTTCTATAAATAAAAAATTGAACTATGGAACACGGTCTTCTTGTTTAATTGCTTTACCAAATTTAAAAAATAAAAAAAAGATTATTTTTAAGTCTACTAAATCTGTTCCAAAAATAGACAATTATATTGATGTTAATATGAAATAATTTTTAAAATAATCTTTCTTTTTGCACCTATTTGTACTATTTATTATATTATGACTATGAAAAAAGAAGAAATTCAAATGTTGATTAAGGAATCTATCCCAGATGCAAAAATAGAAATTGAGGATATGAGAGGAGACGAAAATCATTATAGCGCCACAGTTATTTCAAAATCTTTTGAAGGTGTTAGTAAGATTAATCAACACAAAATGGTTTATGACTCACTCAAAGGAAAAATGGGTAATGAGTTACATGCTCTAAAGTTAAAAACAAAATCGGAGTTATAATGAATGATAATAAAATAGACGTTACTGAAAACATTAAAAGTGAAATTAAATCTAACGATGTAGTATTATTTATGAAAGGTACTCCTGATTTTCCTATGTGCGGATTTTCTGCAGCCACGTCTCAAATTTTAAAAAATTTAGGAATTGAATTTTCAAGTGTAAATGTTCTAGAAAGTGATGAAATAAGACAAGGTATAAAAGAATTTTCTAATTGGCCTACCATTCCTCAACTATATATTAAAGAAGAATTTATTGGAGGATGTGACATAGTAAAAGAAATGTACGAAAGCGGAGAACTCTTAGAATTACTTAATACAAAAGGTATAAACGTCAATCCTTCTTAGATTTGAAAATTAATACATTTTATAAAGGTATTTTTTATACCTGTACAGCATCTCTATTTTGGGGCATGCCTCAGCCTTTATTTTTTAATCAGATAAATTATGTTAAGCCCATTGAGGTTGCTTTTCATAGAGGCTTATGGTCTTTTATTTTTTTATTCATTATTTTATTATTTTTTTTGAAAATTAAAGATTTTTTTTTAATTTTTTTCTCAATTAAAAAGTTAATTTTTTTATCCATAACTGGAATACTAATTTCAATTAATTGGACTGCTTTTATATTCGCTGTAAGTGTTGGAAGAGTACAAGATGCTTCTATGGGTTATTTTATTACGCCAATGATAAGTATTTGTTTAGGTTATTTTTTTTTAAAAGAACAGATAACACTTTTAAAATTTATTTCACTTTTATTAATGATTAGCTCTATTTTTTTTTTATTAATTAGTAACAATATCATACCTTTTTTAGCTTTATTGATTGCTTTTACATGGGGTATTTATGGAGTATTAAGAAAACAAATAGATGTTTCACCAGCAATAGGTCTTCTATATGAATCTTTCTTTTTATCTTTATTTGCAATACCTTATTTAATTTTTATTTATATTAATGGATCTGGTTATTTTCTTACTTATAATTCTTATACATCAGTTTTATTAATTTTAACTGGAGCAGTAACTATTTTCCCATTATTTTTTTTTAATTTAGGTATAAAAAATATTCCGCTAGGTTTTGCTGGAGTTCTTTTTTATATTGCTCCTACATTTCATTTTATTACTTCAGTTTTCATACTAAAAGAAGATTTAATTATGTCAAAATTTATTTCTTTTTTAATAATTTGGATAGCGATAGCAATTTTTATATATGATCAAGTAAAAAAAGAAAATGTTAACGTGAATAATACTCAATAACTAAATTAGGTTCCATTGTAACGGGATAAGGAACATCATGAATTAATGGAGCTCTTAAAAATCTTCCTTTTAACTCTTTAATATCTAATTCTAAGTATTCAGGTATTTCTCTTTCCTGTGAAACTACAGATTCTTGAATTATATTTATTTCTTTACTTTGATCTTTTAAAGAAATTTCATCTCCGTCTTTAACAGTATAAGAAGGTATATTAACTCTTTTACCATTCACTTTTACATGGCCATGATTAACAAGTTGTCTAGCTGCAAAAATAGTAGGTACAAATTTCATTCTATATACAATAGAGTCTAATCTTCTTTCTAATAACTCAATTAAAATCTGACTTGTGTCGCCTCTAATATTGGAAGCTTTATTATATATATTTCTAAATTGTTTTTCTGTTAAATCTCCGTAATAACATCTAAGCTTTTGCTTAGCAAAAAGCTGAGAACCATAATCTGACAGTTTTTTTCTTTGACCCTGAATTCCATGTTGCCCAGGTCTTGAATTTCTTTTATTAAAAGGACTTTTGGGTCTTCCCCACAGATTACAGCCTAATCTTCTATCTACTTTATATTTTGCTTTTAGTCTTTTGGTCATCGTTTGTATTTTGGGCTTATAGAGATATAATACTACATGTCAAATCTATAATGATTATGAATTTAATTTTCTTTTTTTACTTAGTTTTTTTAACATTCCCCATAGAGTTTTAATTTCAATTTTACTTAAAGAAGACCGCAAAAAAATTGTTTTAATATTATTGAACATTTTAACGCTCTTTTGTTTTGGATATAAAAAGCCTGATTCATCAAGTTCTTTTTTAAGGTAATTCATAAAAAAATTAAACTCCTCTTTAGAGGCAATATTTTCAAATTCAGATTTTAAATTAGAATTCGATTTTTGTGAATTAAAATATTCATACCACTTGTAAGAAAATAATAATACTGCATGAGATAAATTTAATGATCTATTTGAATTAGATAAATTAATATTTAGTATTAAATCTGCTAACATCAAATCTTCATTAGACAATCCAGAATTTTCAGGTCCAAATATAATTGCAATTTTTTTATTTTTAGGAATTTTTTTAAATAATTCATCAAAATTATTAATTTGAGGTTTGTTTAAAAACCTTTTTCTATTAGATGTAGCTACAACATAATGAAATGAAGACAAAGCGTTATCTAAATTATTAAAAACTTTTGCTTTCTTTATTATTTTACTTGAATTAGCAGATGATTGAATTGATATTTTATTTGGCCATTTTTCTCTTGGTGAAACTAAAAATAAATTATTTAAATCACAATTTTCCATCGCTCTCGCAGATAATCCAATATTTTCTGGTAATTGCGGTCTAACTAATACTATCGTTGGTTTATTTTTCACTTAATAAAATATTATTTTAAATCATGAAAAAGTTTATAAGTAATGCTATCATAAATTGCATTATATGATGCATCTATTATATTTGGAGAAACTCCGATTGTCGTCCAATGTATATTTTTATCATCTACAGATTCTATAAATACCCTTGTTATAGCGCCAGTACCTTTTTCAGGAGATAATATCATAACCTTGTAATCCGTAAGTTTTAAATTCTCTAAACTAGGGTAAAAGCTTATAAGTGCTTTTCTTAAAGCGCTATCTATTGCATTTACTGGTCCATTTCCAATACCTACTGTCATTCTTTCTTCTTTATTTACATGCACATTTATAGTTGCCTCTGACTCAGTGATTAGTTGCCCTTTAGCATTCCATCTTCTTTCATCGGTTACTCTAAATTTTTGTAAAGAATAGTAATCTTTTATTTGTCCAAGTTCTTTTCTAACTAAAATTTCAAAACTTGCTAAAGCTGTATCATATGAAAAACCATTAAATTCTTTTTCCTTAATAATTCTCAAAATATTCTTCAATTGATCATCGCTTAATTCTATAGACATTTTTTTAAGTTGATTAAGTAAATTTGATTTACCTGCTTGATCGGAAATGATTACGTTTCTTGAGTTGCCTACTAAAACAGGGTCAATATGTTCATAAGTCGAAGGATTTTTTTCAACTGCTGAAGCATGCAATCCTCCTTTGTGAGAAAAAGCATATGCTCCTACATAGGGTGCCTGTTTATTAATTGGCAAATTTAATAATTCATTTAAAATTTTAGATACTTTTGTTAATTGTGCTAAATTTTCTTTGGATACATTAATTTCAAAATTTGTTTTAAAATAAAGTGTTGGAATTAAAGATATTAAATTTGTATTACCACATCTTTCTCCTAAACCATTTAAAGTTCCTTGAGCATGCCTAGCCCCAGCATTTAAGGCTGCTAATGTATTTGCTACAGCATTATCTGTATCATTATGCGCATGAATTCCAAGATTCTTACCAGGAATATGTTCGGTAACATCTTTTACAATATTGTAAATTTCATCTGGTAAGGTTCCTCCATTAGTATCACATAACACTATCCACCTTGCACCAGCATCATAAGCAGACTTAATACATTTTATTGCATAATTTTTATCTATTTTATATCCATCAAAAAAATGTTCAGCATCAAATATTGGCTCTTTATTTTTATTTTTTATCAAGGAAATACTTTCATTAATCATACTTAAGTTTTCTTCCTCACTAATGTTTAATGCTTCTTTCACATGAAAAACTGAAGATTTACCAACTATACAAACTGATGAGGCTTTAGAGTTTATAAGCGTATTTAATCCAGGATCATTAGCTGCACTTTTACTAGGGCGTCTTGTCATCCCAAAAGCAGTTAAAGAAGTAGAGTTTAATTTTAAATCACGATTAAAAAAATCATCATCAGTAGGATTTGCGCCCGGCCAACCTCCTTCAATATAATCGATACCTAAATCATCTATCGCTTTAGCAATACTCATTTTATCACTTACAGTGAAATTCACGCCAGTGGTTTGCTGACCATCCCTTAGTGTCGTATCAAATAAATATACTCTATTTTCCATATTTTTTAGCCTGCTAAATCAAAAGTAATTTAATGTCGAGTTAATTTAAACAAATTGGATATTATTTAATATATCCTAGTTTTTTTTGTATATGTTCTTTGGTTAATAATGGCATTAAATATTTAAGTTCTGGCCCTTCTTTCTTCCCAGTAAGTGCCATTCTTATTGGCATAAATAAATCTTTTCCTTTTTTCCCAGTATTTTCTTTAATCAATTTTGTCCATTTTTCCCAACTAGAGTCATCATATGGTTCATTAGGTAATAATTCTGCAATTGCATTTAAAAAATTATTATTTTCATTCTTATATATTTCATCGTTATATATAATATTATACCAATCTAATGATTCAGAAAAAAAATTAATATTTCTATTTATAAATAACCAAAATTTTTCATTTAAATTTTTATAACCTAAATGAATAAACTTTTCGCTAACATCTTTGAAATCATAAGTTTGAAGTATTTCTTTATTTAATTGTTTTAAAACATCTAAAGAAAATTTTGGTGAGGAAGTTGATAATTGTTTAATGTTAAAATTTTTTAATAATTCATTATAATCTTTAAATTTTGATAAATTATTGCTAGTACCTATACTTGATAGGTAATTAAGTATTGTAATGCTTTCAAAACCACTTTCAATTAATTTTTGTAAAGATAAACTATTAAGCCTTTTACCAAGACTTTTGCCATTTTCATCTAATAAAAAAGGATGATGCCCAAAGTTAGGTACATTTGAATTTAGAGCTTTAAATATTTGTATATGAAAAGCTGTATTAGTTATATGATCTTCACCTCTAATTATATCAGTAATATTTTCTTCTATATCGTCAATCACAGAGGGTAGATGATATAAAAGACTACCATCTTCTCTAATTAATATCGGATCGCTTAAGTTTTTACTATCCAAAACTACGGTTCCTTTAATTAAATCATTCCATGAAATTTTTTCATCATCTAATCTAAATCGCCAGTGATGTTTTTTTCCACTTTCAATTAATTGATTAATTTTTGATTTATCTAATTTCAATGAACTTCTGTCATAAATAGGAGGCTTTCCTAAAGAGAGTAAAGTTTTTCTTTTTAGAGATAGTTCTTCTTCGCTTTCAAAACATGGGTATAATCTATTATTATCTTTTAATATTTTAATTCTATCTTGATAAACCTTTAACCTATCAGATTGATTAAAAGTTTTTGACCAATCTAATCCTAACCACAAAAGATCTTCTTTTATTTTAGATTCAAATTCTTTTTTACTTCTTGATATGTCTGTATCGTCTATTCTGAGAATAAACTCTCCACCTTTTTTATTAATATAGCTCCAATTTAATATAGCAGATCTTGCATTACCTATATGCAAAAACCCCGTTGGACTAGGAGCAAATCTAGCTCTATTAATCACTATTTATCCTTAATTTCACAAACTGGTATTGGTAACATTTTGTGTAAATTCTTTTTTCTTATTTCATTATACTTTTTAAAATATTGGCTATCTGAATTTTCCATCGCTTCTTCTATTTGTTTATAGGTTAAACCAAGTTGAGTTTCATCGTTACGACTATCTTCCCATAATCCATCAGTTGGTGGTGCGTCTATTATATCTTTAAGTATATTTAATTCTTCAGCAATTTTCCAAACATCTGTTTTTGTACAATCAGCTAAAGGAGAAATATCAACTCCTCCATCTCCATATTTTGTAAAAAAACCAACACCAAAATCTTCAATTTTATTTCCAGTTCCAACTACTATTCCATTACTATACTGTGCAATTTGATACAAAGTAATCATTCTTAAACGTGATCTAGAATTTGCAAAAGCAAGTTCATTATCAAAACTGTTCATTAATTCTTTAAACGATTCAAAAACATTATCTAAATTAATGACTGAAGTAGTAACATTAGAAAAATTTTTTTCTAGCCATCTTAAATGTTTTATACTTAAATCATGTTGTTTGGGATTTTGTTTTATTGGCATTGATACTGCTATAGTTTTTAACCCTGTTTTTGCTGAGAGTGTGCTACTTACTGCTGAATCCACACCTCCTGATATACCAATTACTAAAGCAACAGGTTGAGCAGGTATTTTAAGTGTATAATTTAAAATCCAATTTGTTATAAAATCAACTTTATCGCTAACAAGCATAAAATTAATATATATATTATATTATAGATTTGAAGACTTCTTTGATGAAAATTTTTCATCTTTTAAAAAATCAGATAAAAGAAATGCTAACTCTAAAGCTTGAGAAGCATTTAAACGTGGATCACAGTATGTATGGTATCTACTTTTTAAATCACTTTCTTGAATCTCTTGAAGACCTCCTAAACATTCTGTAACATCTTGGCCTGTCATTTCAAGATGAATCCCGCCTGGATAAGTGCCTTCAGATCTATGGATATTAAAAAATTTTTCAATTTCTGAAATAATATTTTTTAATGGTCTGGTTTTATAACCAGTTTTTGCTTTAATTGTATTGCCGTGCATTGGATCACATGCCCACACTACCTTTTTTCCCTCTTTTTTAATATTTGCTACTATTGTTGGTAGTTTAGTTGATATATTATCAGCTCCCATTCTACAAATAAGAGTTATTCTTCCCGCTTTATTATTTGGATTAATTACATCAATAATTTTAATTAGTTCTTCAACATCTGTAGAAGGTCCTACTTTTATTCCTATTGGATTACCAATACCTCTTGCAAATTCTACATGAGCCCCATCTAACTGACGTGTTCTATCACCAATCCAAAGCATATGAGCAGATACATCGTACCATTTTCCTGATGTGCTATCTATTCTAGTCATCGCTTCTTCGTATGGTAGTAGTAGCGCCTCATGACTTGTAAAAAAATCTGTTTCATTCATTTGAGGAACATTTTGATCGTTGATTCCGCAAGCTTCCATGAAAACAAGACATTCGTCTATTCTTTTAGCTATTTGTTGAAATCTAGACTTTGACTGCCCTTCTTTAATATAACTTAAATTCCACTGATGTATTTGTTTTAAATTTGCAAAACCTCCTTGCGCAAATGCTCTCAGTAAATTGAGAGTAGATGCTGATTGATTATATGCCTGAATTAAACGATTAGGATCAGGATTTCTAGATTCTTTATCAAATTTTATTCCATTAATAATATCACCCTTATAAGATTCTAATTCAACATCATTTACAATTTCAGTATCTTGAGATCTAGGTTTTGCAAATTGACCTGCCATTCTTCCAACCTTAACAACCGGACAAGATGCTCCAAATGTTAGAACGACAGCCATTTGTAAAATAACTTTAAATGAGTCTCGTATATTGTTAGGGTGAAAATCAGAAAATGACTCTGCGCAATCTCCTCCTTGAAGTAAGAAAGCTTGACCATTAGCTACATCAGACAATTGTTTTTCTAAATTACGCGCTTCTCCAGCAAAAACTAATGGAGGAAAATTAGATAGTTGCTTAGTTGCAATATCAAGGGCTTTAACATCTTTATATTTAGGAAGATGCTTAGCCGGCTTTTCTCTCCAACTTGCTGGTTTCCATTTTGTATCAATATTATTCATAAAATAAATGGGCTATTAGACCTTCTTGGTTATACAAACAAGTTCAAAATATGACTTATTTATTACTGTTTTTCCTAGAAAAAACTAGTTTTGATCGTTCTACGGCTAAAGAATTAGGAGGGACATCCTTAGTTATTACACTTCCAGCGCCAATTTTTGAATTCTTCTTTATTATAAGAGGAGCTATCAGAGAAGAGTTAGATCCTACAAAGACATTGTCTTGAATGATAGTTTTATTTTTATTTTTTCCATCATAGTTACAAGTTATTGTACCTGCGCCTATATTAACATTTTTTCCAACAACACTATCTCCAATATAAGATAGATGACTAATTGAAGTGTTATTACCTATTATAGAATTCTTGATTTCAACATAATTCCCTACTTTAACATTAGTGCCAAGAGTTGTATTCGGTCTTAATCTAGCAAAAGGTCCTACTGTAGATTCTTTGCCAATTTTTGAAGACTCAAGAACAGTATGACTTTTGATAGTTGTTTTATCATCGATTTTGACTCCTTTTTTAATGTAAACAAAGGGCTCAATTTCAACATCATTACCTATCTTAGTGTCAAAACTTAACCTTATGGTATCTGGGTTTAGTATTTTAACTCCTTTTGCAATCATTTTATTGATTAAATTACGTTGGTATATTTTATCAACTTTATTAAAATCATTTAAATTATTAACACCTAAAACATCTTCTTGTTTACAAAATATATAGCTGAAACCTTTTTTATTTTTATTAGCAATTTTAAAAATATCAGTTAAATATTTTTCCTTCTTGAAATTTTTATTATTTATTTGTTTTATAAAAGAAAATAAAACACTATATTTACACAACATTATACCTGAATTACATGTAGTGATTTTTTTTGTTTCTAAATTCGCGCTTATTTCTTCTATAACAGACTCAACTTTATTATTTTTAATTAAGACTCTTCCATAACCAAAGGGTTGAGATGAATTAAAAGCTATCATCGATCCAGCTTTTTTATTTTTTAAATAATTATTTATCATTCTTCTTAAAATTGTAGAACTTATAAGGGGCACATCTCCAAAAAGTACTAGAATATTTGAGTTGTCATTAATTAATTTTTTTGCAGATAAAACTGCATCTGCTGTACCATGTTGTTTTGCTTGAATTACAAATTTACAATTCAAAAATTTTTTTTTTAAAATATTTACATTTTGTTTATTGCAAACAAATATTATTTCTTTTGAAATATTTTTAACAGCTAAGTAAACATGGTCAATTATCGGCAAACCTCCAAGCTCATGAAAAATCTTTGATTTAGAACTCTTAAAACGTGTGCTTTTACCAGCTACCAATATTACTGTTGTTAAATTATTCATAAATATAAGGACTAAACTATTTCTTTTTATTATAAATAAACTAAAAGTTTCTTAAAATTTCATTTCCTAATTTAATTATTTCTTTTGATGTATCAGAATTAATACTAATATCAACAACGCCCCTTCCTACTGAAAAAGTTTCTGCATAAATAACCTTACTAGAAATCCGTGATCTGGAAATTTTTGCCCCTGCATATCTCAATCTCAATATCATAGCTTCCGTCAATTTTGCTCTCGGCAAAACTCTATTAAGAACAACTGTTACATTTTTTCTTTGTTTTTTAACAAGATCTAAAAAAGGTAAAGTTGCAAGAAAATCAACTGGACTTGGTTGTGCTGGAACAATTACCCTATCAGCATTCTTTACTATTTGGGTCGATTCATAAGTAATTGAAGGTGGGCTATCAATAATAATAAAGTTGTAATTTTTCTTTATATCTCTAAGATCTTGATCAAAAGTGTGCGGATTATATGAAAGTAAATCAATTCCTATATCGTTTTCTCCATAATATTTTTTCCTTGCTTCAATCCAATGAGTAAAGCTTTTTTGAGAATCAGCATCATAAACTGCTACCTTGTAATCGCTATTACTCCACAATACAGCAATATTTGCAGCCAAGGTAGTTTTTCCAGTTCCACCTTTTTGGTTTGAAAAAGATATAATTTTACCCATATAATAATTTATTTATATTCATTTATAGTTATATGAAACATGATTTATAATCAATTAGTATGAAGATAAATTTAGATAAAGCAATAAATATCCTAAAAAATGGGGAATTAATAATCTTTCCTACTGAAACAGTTTATGGTCTTGGTGGAGATGCAACAAATAAAAAAACAATAAAAAAAATATACAAATTAAAAAAAAGACCAATCATTAATCCAATAATTTGTCATTTTAAAAATATTAATCAAATCGAGAAAAATTTTCTAATTACTCCTAGAGCTTATGATTTGGCAAATAAATTTTGGCCAGGTCCTTTAACACTAATTTTAGAAAAAAAAGATTCTTCTCATATTAATTCTATTCTCTCAAATAATAATAAATTTGTAGGGTGTAGAATTCCTAATAACCAAATTGCTTTAAATTTACTAAATGAAATAGATTTTCCTATTGCGGCCCCAAGTGCAAATATATCTTCAAAACTTTCTTCAACAAGAATTTCACATATTTCAGATATTTTACTTAAAAATGCTTATTTTGTTGATGGAGGTGAGAGTTTGTATGGACTAGAATCAACTGTTGTCAAAGTGATAGATGACAAAAATGCCCAAATACTTCGACTGGGCTCTATAACATTGGAACAAATTAAAAAAATAATTCCTAACACTAAAATTGATAATGTAAAAAATAGCTTAGTTTCGCCAGGCCAACTCACTAAACATTATTCACCTAATAAAAACATAAGAATAAATGTTGATTATGTAAAAGAGGATGAATCTTTATTAAATTTTGGATCAAATGATTTAAAATCAAAGATATTGGAATTAAACTTAAGTCATGACTCTAACTTAGAAGAAGCATCTAAAAATTTTTATAATTTTTTGCATATTCTTGATAAATCAAATTGTAAAGGAATAGCTATAGCTAATATTCCCAATGAAGGTTTAGGTAAAACTTTGAATGATAGATTAATGAGAGCGGCTTCAATTGAATGATTTCAAAAAATCTAAAAATTTATAATAAATTACTGCAGAGGTATAGATTGGTCTTCTCAAATAGTCTCCCCCTGGAATAGAAAAATTATTTATCTTTTTTATAAAATCAAATCTTTCTGAATTGCCAGATATTTTTTCTGAAATCAACTTCCCTGCTAAAACACTTAAAGCTAAACCGTGTCCAGAATAACCATGAGCATAAATTAATTTATCATTCATTATAGACCCAAAACTAGGCATACGATTAACTGTTATAGCTAATGTTCCTCCCCATGAATAATCTATTTTATATTTCATTAAACTTGGAAAAACTTTATACATTCTATTAATAACAATTTTTTTAGAATCTTTCATGAATTGTGAAGTAAAAGTTTCACCGCCTCCAAATATCATTCTCCAATCTTCACTGAATCTGTAATAATCGATAATAAATCGAGTATCTGATACTGCGTAATTATTTTTAATAATCTTTCGTGCTTCAGTTTCTCCCAAAG
The DNA here is from genome assembly GCA_002938195.1 of Alphaproteobacteria bacterium MarineAlpha5_Bin7. Taxonomy (GTDB): domain Bacteria; phylum Pseudomonadota; class Alphaproteobacteria; order HIMB59; genus MarineAlpha5-Bin7. The sequence continues at coordinate 66,933 of PTKX01000003.1, forward strand.
GTTCAGTAGCAACAATATAATTATTTATAGGCATAAAGGTATTTCTTAAATTACCAAGTAATTTGTCTAAATACCCATTACAAGCAACTACAACACGATCTGCATTTATGGTCTTAGAATCAGTATATAATTTAACTCCATCATTAATTTCTAATATTTTTTTTACAGGTGTGTTTTCATATACTCTCACTTTTAATTTAATCAATAATTCTGCCATTCCCATCAAAAATCTTAATGGGTTAATATGATAACTAAATTTATTCAGCATACCCGAATTATAAATTTTTGATTGAATTTCTTCATGAATTTCTTTTTTATTTAAAAATTCATAACCTTGAAAATTATAGAATTTAGACATATGATCAATTTCTTTCAAGAAATCAGATTTATCTCCATTAAAAATACCTGCTGATAAAACACCGTTTTGTAAATTGCATTTAATATCATTTTCTAAAATTAAGTTTTTTGATTCATCGACAGCTTCTAGTCCTAATTTCCAAAGCTCTTTTGCATGATTTAAACCAAATTTTTTTTCAATAAATTTTTGATCTTTTCTCATCCCTATTCCCAATTGACCTCCGTTTCTACCTGAAGCGCCCCATCCTAATTTTCTAGCTTCTAATAATGCCACTGTATATCCTTTTTGCGCCAAATGAAGTGAGCTAGATATGCCTGTTAACCCGCCGCCAACTACACAAATATCAACTTTTAAATTATCATCTAATGAAGAGCTGCCTTTAAAGGGTTTAATTGTGCTTTTATAATAGCTTCCTTCTTCATTATCGTGTTGTTCAAAGGTATGTTTTTTGTTAAATATCATAATGTTTATTCTAATATTATTAAAGCAATTCTTTTTATAGACAATAATAACATTTTTATTTGATTTAATGATTGAAAATTTTGAAAATTGGTTGAAAGAAAATTCTATAACAGAAGTAGAATGCCTAATTCCTGATTTAGGGGGTATAGCTAGAGGAAAAATACTACCTTCTAATAAATTTATTAAAGGGTTGAAAGATGATAGCCATAGATTGCCTCAATCTATTTTTATTCAAACTATATCTGGTGGATATGCAACTGAAGATGATCAAGAATTACCTATAGATGTTTATAACCCTACTGATATTGACGTTATTTTGAGACCTGATTTTAAAACTATCAGAACTGTTCCTTGGTATGATGATCCTACAGCACAAATAATATGTGATGCAGTTAATTTAAATGGTACTTCGGTAATTAATTCGAGTAGAGAAGTATTAAAAAAAATTTTAGCATTATATGAGAAATCTGGTTATGAGCCTATAGTATCTCCTGAAGTAGAGTTTTACTTAGTTAAACCAAATCCTGATGCTGATTATCCTTTAGAAGTTCCAATAGGTATGTCTGGAAGAAAAGAAACTGGAAAACAGTCTTATGGTATAGATGCAATTAATGAATTTGATCCACTTTTTGAAGATGTTTATAATTATTGTGAAGAACAAAATATTGAAATTGATACGATGAACCATGAAAGTGGTTCTGCCCAAATGGAAATAAATTTTCAACATGGTGAACCATTAGAATTAGCTGACCAAGTATTCTTATTTAAAAGAACTCTTAGACAGTCAGCTATTAAACATAAGTTGTATGCTACTTTCATGGCAAAACCTATTGAAAATCAACCCGGCAGTTCAATGCACTTACATCAATCTTTATATAATAAAAAAAATAAAAAAAATATTTTTTATAATAATAAAAAAACTATCTCTAATTTAATGAAAAACTATATCGGTGGACTACAAAAGTATACTCCCAATCTAATGCCCATCTATGCACCAAATATTAATTCCTTTAGACGTTTATTTGCTACTTGGGATGCTCCGAGAAACACTAAATGGGGTATAGGAAATAGATCTTGCGGATTTAGAATACCTTCAATTGAGGAATTTAATATGAGAATAGAATCAAGAATTGCTGGATCAGATACAAATCCTTATCTTGTAATTGCTGCAAATTTAGCTTCCGGTTATCTAGGAATAAAAAATAAGATTAAACCTACTTCAGAAACAAAAAAAAGTGTCTTTGATGATAAACAAAGCTCCCTTCCCAAAAATATTGAAGAAGGAATTTCCATGTTTGAAAATGACAAAGACATTGCAGATATATTTAATCAAAAATTTATTAGAACAATAGCAGCCATAAGAAGGGTTGAATATCAGGCATATTTGAAGGTAATTAGTTCATGGGAAAGAGAATTTTTATTACTTAATGTTTAATTAACTTAAAACTAGATCAAGTTGTTTCAAATACCAGTTTTTAAATTTTTCTAAACCTTTTTCCATTTGAGAAAGAGGTCCTGGTTTATATTTATTTGAGAGAACTCCCTTTTGATTATTTTCAATAATTCTTTTATCTGCAATTGTGGTAACATCCCACATCCATATCATTTCATCAACATTATAATCTAATCCCTCTTCTGCATCTTTATGAACCAGCCACATAAGTTCAACATCTGTTTTTAACGTTGATTTAGGAATAAAAGTGAAAAGAGTTGCAAAATCATTACACATTAAAAGGCTGTTGAATGGAGAAGTCCCTACAGAAGTATATCCTCTATCATATTCTTTAAATTTACCCATAAGCTTTGCTATAGGTTTTCCATTTTTTGTTTCAGTATATTTTCCTTCTTTCAAAGGTGTTCTTTCTGCGCTTCTCGAATAATTATTGAATTCAGTTTCAGAATATTCACCTACTACGTGCCCCATATCTTCAACTTTTTTATTCCAATCTAAAAGTATTTTATTAAATTTTTCTGATTCAGGTCCAGTATTATTACCTGCACCATAGGCAATAATATATTCTGGGTCATGAACTGAACAATATTCAGGATGAGAAGGTTGACAATGATAACATTCATGAAAATTATCAAGGGTAAGTTTCCAATTTCCATTAGTAGGATAAATTTGCCTATGCGCTATTTTTGCATTTGATAAACCATGAAACTCAATAAATTTTTTTGTGGGAGATATAAATTCTTCAAATGAATTAGGTTCTTCTGCTAAATTTATAAATATTAAACCTTCAAAAATTTGTAAATTACATCCATTTAATTTCCATTCATCTTTGTCAAAATCAGCACTCATCATTCTAGCAGATTGTATTGATCCATCAAGATTATAGCTCCAAGCATGATAAGGGCAAACTAGTAATTTTTTGTTACCTTCCTTTTCTAAACAAATATGTGAGCCTCGATGTCTACATACATTATAATGTGCATGAATTTTATTATTTCTATCTCGAATAATAATTATGGATTCATTTCCAATATTAAATAAAAAATAATCTCCAAAATTAGGAATTCTAGAAACATGACCAACAAAAACCCATTGTTTTGAAAAAATATTCTTTATATCTAGATCAAAAATTTCATCATTTACATAAAATTCTTGATCTAAAGTGTGATCTATTTTTTGCTTTCTAATTAAATTTTTAATTTCTGCCTTTTTCATCTTTTATTTATATATAATATTGATTGAATAAGCATTCAATGAAATTTATAAATATATAATGTCTAATTTATATCATAAAGATATCTATAAATTTGAAGAACCAGTGAAAAGTTTTTGGGAAACAACACATCAATCAAATGATAAGTACGAAAAATTAAACAAAAATATTCAAACAAACATTGTTATTATTGGCGGCGGATATACAGGTTTTTCTTGTGCTTTGTCACTAGCCAAAAACTTTAATGAAGATGTTGTTCTTGTTGAAGCAGGACATATTGGTTGGGGTTCGTCAGCCCGAAATGCTGGTTTTTGCTGTATTCCACCAGCTAAAATGTCTGTAGAAAAAATGTTTAAAAAGTATGGAAAAGAAGAAACGAAAAAATTTTTTAAAAATACTATAGAGGGCTCAAATTTTACTAAAAATTTAATCAATGAATATAAAATTGAATGTGATTTAACTGGTGATTCTAATTATGAAGTTGCACCCCATCCTGCATATTTTGAATCAATTAAAAAAGAAGCATCAATATATAAAAATGAATTTGGAATAGAAACTGAAATTTTTTCAAAAGAGGAATTTAATGAAATAGGACATACAGGAGAAGAACAATTTGGAGCATTTTCCTATAAGCCTGGATTTGCAATTAATCCATTAAAATTTTTACTTGGACTGGCAAAGCAGGCTAAAAATGCAGGTGTTCGTATTTATCAAAAAAGCAAAGTAACTAAAGTAGAAAAAAAATTAAACAAATTCAATGTGATTGTAAACGATCAGATCATTGCTGCAAATAAAGTTGTCATGGCTACTAACGGATTTTATAAAGATGATTTATTTCCTGATTTAAATAATATGATATTACCCGTTATATCTAACATAATCGTAACTAGACCGCTCACAAAAGATGAGATCGACTCATATAACTTTGTAACTTATAACCCTATTCTAAACATAAGAAATCTGCTTTTCTATTATAGACTGCTAAAAGATAATCGTTTTTTGTTTGGTGCAAGAGGCGATCTAATTGGTAGCGAAAAGTCTTCATTTGAAAAATCAAAAGAAATGGAAAAACAAATGAAAAAAGTTTTTCCAAATTGGAAAAATGTTAAAATTGATTATTATTGGAGAGGGCTTGTTGCTGTTACCAGTAAATTTACTCCATCTATTGGGAAGTTAGATGATGAAATATATTATAGTTTTGGTTATCAAGCCAATGGTGTAAATACAGCTCCTTGGTCAGGCAATGAATTAGCAAAATTAATTGTTTCTAATAGCAAAGATCTCAGTATATCAAAATTTTATCAAGGTTTACCAAAAAAATTCCCTTTTCCTAAACTTAGATTATTATATCTAAAGCTAGCCTTAATCTATTACCGATTAATTGATAAATGATTATATGCAAGTAACAGGTAGGTTTGAAGAATAAATGAAAACACCAAAAGAAAAAAATTATTATATGCCTGCAGAATGGTATCCACACAAATGTTGCTGGATGCAATGGCCCTATGAAAATCCCAATCATGACGGATATGGCGCTATTCCATCTTGGTCTCACTTTGATTTTGAAAAAGGGAGATTAGCATGGGCAAATGTTGCTAAATCTATTGCAGAATTTGAAAAGGTGAAAATGATAGTTCATCCTGATAATAAAAAAAATGCTAAAAATTTATTAGATGATAAAATAGAAATTATTGAATTTAAAATTGATGATTGCTGGGCTAGAGATAGCGGAGCAATTTTTTTGTTGGATAATAATAATAAACTTGGTGGAGTTGATTGGGAATTTAATGGATGGGGTAAATTTAAACCTTATGACTCCGACAATAAAATAGCAAAATTAATGACAGAAAATTCATCTGCAACATACTTTAAAAATAATATGATACTTGAGGGAGGCTCTATACATGTTGACGGAGAAGGAACTTTATTAACAACTGAACAATGTTTACTAAATAAGAACAGAAATCCAAATTTATCTAAAGAAGAGATTGAAAAAAATTTAAAGGAATATTTAGGAATTAATAAAATAATTTGGCTTAAAAATGGAACAGATGAAGGTACTGATGGTCATGTTGATAACATAGCCTGCTTTGTAAAAACTGGAACTGTTCTTGCATTAGCTTGTGAGGACAAAAATGATACATTTTATGAGAAAATAAATGAAAATTTAGAAATATTAAAAACTTCTACCGATTGTAATGGAAAAAGGTTAGAGGTTATTGAATTAGAGATGTCTTATAAAAGATTAATTCCAAATGACGATGAACCAAGCTCATATATTAATTTTTATATTGCAAATAAAGGAATAGTAATGCCTACATTTAATGATGAAAAAGCAGATAATAATGCAAGAAATATATTGCAATCTGTCTTTCCTGACAGAAAAATTATTGCTATTAATGGTATTGATATATCAATGGGCGGAGGCAATGTGCACTGCATAACTCAACAACAACCTGTAAGTAGTTAAATATGAATAAAAAAAATAAAGTTATTGTTGCTGCAACTCAAATGTCATGTTCTTGGGAAATTGATAAAAATTTAGCTAAAGCAAAAAAAATTATAAATGATGCCGCAGCAAAAGGGGCTAATATAATTTTACTCCAAGAGTTATTTCAGACTCCTTATTTTTGTATTGAATATGATGAAAAAATATTCCGTTTAGCTAAAGAATTTGAAAATAATGA
>PTKX01000030.1 GCA_002938195.1 Alphaproteobacteria bacterium MarineAlpha5_Bin7
AAGAAAAAGTTTTAAAAGTTCTAAACATAGTTGGTTTAGAAAGTTTATCTAATAGAATGCCTCAAGAATTATCTGGAGGTCAACAACAAAGAGTTGCATTAGCTAGAGCAATTATTTGTGAACCAAAAGTGATATTATTAGATGAACCATTAGGAGCTTTAGATGCCGAATTAAGGAAACAAATGCAATTATTTTTAAAAGAAATTCAAAAGAAAATAAAAATAACTTTTATTTTCATTACACATGATCAAGAAGAAGCAATATTTTTATCAGACAGAATAGCAGTTTTAAATAATAATAAATTTGAACAAGTTGGATCACCAAAAGAATTGTATTATTCACCAAACAGTTCTTACATGGCAACTTTTTTTGGAGAATGTAATTTAATTGAGTGTAAAATAATCAACATAGAAGAAGAATCTGCAACATTAGAATCAACTTTTGGAAAATTTAAAATTAAAAAAGATAATTTATCTAAAAAATTTAATAATGGTGATCATGTTAATTTTGGTATCAGACCTGAAGAAATATCTATAGTTAATAATAATATAGAAAACAGCATAGAATTGGAAGTTAGTGAAATAGACTTTAAAGGCTCCGTATCATCTATTAATTTATTCAATAATGATTCTACTGAAAAAATTAAAGTACAAAATATTAGTTCAAATGTATCCAATACCTATAGTCCTGGCTCTAAAGTGAATATTTTAATTAATCCTAATTCAGGAAATATTTTTTCTAATGAAATCAATAATTAATTATTTTAATACCTCAATATGGACAATTATAAGTTTTTTATTAGTTATTGTATTAATATTAATTCCTCTAGCTTCTTTCTTGTCATATTCTTTTTTTACAGTAGAAGGCGTAGAAATAATTCATCAATTTAGTCTTATTAATTACAAAGAGTTTTTTATTGATGAAATATATATAAATACATTTGTAAGAACGATTTTTTTAGCATTATTCGTGATGTTCTGTTGCATTTTATTAGGATATCCAGTTGCCTATTTTTTAGCTAGATATGCAGGAAAATACAAATATGCAATTTTACTAATCTTAATTATACCTTTGTTCATGAGTTACATCATTAAAATTTATATGATGAGATCAATTCTCGGTTACTCAGGTTTAATAAATAAAATTTTAAAGATGTTGGGAATTATAGAAAAACCACTAGAATTTTTTTTATGGAACCAAAATTCAGTAATTATTACACTCGTAATAATATTATTACCATTAATAATAATTCCAACTTTTACATCTCTTGATAAAATCCCTTCTAATATTATTGAAGCATCATTTGATCTTGGTTGTAAACCATTTCAAGCCTTTAGACACGTAATATTCCCAATTGGATTTCCTGGATTAGTTGTTGGTGGTATATTTGTTTTTATATTAGCTCTAGGCGATTTTGTTACTCCTCAATTAGTTGGTGGAACTTCAGGATTTACTTATGGAAAAATAATTTATAGTAACTTTGGAATGGCTTTTAATTGGCCTTTTGGCGCTGCTTTAGCAAGTATATTATTATTTGTATCTGTATTTATTATATCTTTGACTAATTATTTAACTAAGAAAAAGTCATGACAAAATTAGAAAATGTAACAAAATATATGATGGCGCTGTTAACTGCATTAGTAGTTACAACTTTATATGCCCCCATAGCTCTTACTATATTTTTTTCTTTTTATAAAACTAGAAAGGGTAAAGTTAATTGGGATTCATTCTCTTATGAACCATATACTAAATTAATTTTTGAAAAGCAGATATTAGAATCATTGTTAAATTCACTTTATGTAGGAGGTGTAACCGTTATCACTTCTGTTGCCATTGGATTCTTTTTTGCAAATTATTATCATACAAGCAAAGGTAAAATGAAAGAAGTACTACAATTCATAATATTTTTACCTTTTTTATTACCACCAATAATTACAGGACTTTCTCTATTAATTTTTTTTAGAGAAATAAATCTGCCTAGATCTTTAAATACAGTAGTTATTGGACATACAATTTTTGTATTAGCAATAGTTTTTAAAATTATATTAAATAAATTAGAAACATTAAAACCATCCTTAATGGAATCAGCATATGACTTAGGAGCTAGTAAACTTCAAGCATTTTGGTATGTTCTTCTTCCAAACATAAAACTTTCATTGATAATAGCAGGATTGTTAGCATTTACAATTTCACTTGATGAAACACTAATCACTTTATTTTTAATTGGCAATGATACTACATGGCCTATAAAGTTATGGGCAAAAATGAGAGTTGGATTTTCTAAACAGGTAAATGCTTCTGTGACATTAATTCTAATATTAACTTCTGCTTTAGTTTTATTAATAGCTACTATAATATCTAGATCAGAAAAAAAGATAATGTATTAATATGTCTAAAGATAAAAGATTACTAAATAAAAAAGCTATAATTACAGGTGGTGCCAGAGGTATTGGTGCGGCAATAGTTGAAAGATTGTATCAAGAAGGAACTGAAATAATTATTGCAGATATTAGAAAAGAAAATGTGAATAATTTAATCAAAAAAATAGATAAAAATAATCAAATAGATTATTTTCAAGTAGACCTTTCAAAAGAAGAGGAAATAATTAATTTAATTAAATTTGCAAAAGATAAATGGGGAGAGTTAGATTTTTTAATAAATAACGCTGCTATTGAAGATGAATATACTATTGAGAATCAATCTTTAAAAAATTATAAAAAAACACTTTCAGTTAATCTTGACGCTCCTTTTCTTTGTTCTAAATATGCTTTACCTTTACTAGAAAAAAATTCTGGGGGAAGAATCATTATGATGACTTCTATTCAAGGTATCAGAGGTCTCAAAGGAAATATATCTTATAACACAGCTAAGGGTGGCTTGATAAATATGACAAGAGTTTTAGCAGTAGAATTAGCTTCAAGAAATATTCTTGTTAATTCTGTAGCTCCTGGTTTTATTAGCACTGATATGTCCGTTAGGAAAGACGGAGTTCATGAAGGAGATACACAATGGTTTAAAGATGTTTATCTTAAATATGAAAAACTTCCTATGAAAAGATATGGACAAACTGATGATATTTCAGGAGCAGTTTATTTTTTTTGTTCCGAAGATAGTAAATACATTACTGGACAGACATTATTAGTTGACGGTGGAGTATCTTCTACATTTTAATTAAATGAAAATTGAAAAAATTGAACTTTATGTAATTGGTCCAGAAGAAGTTCATTATACATGGTCTCATGATATTCCGCCAATTTTTCAAAGTAACACTATATTAAAAGTTTATACTGATAGTAATATAGTTGGAGAAGCCGGTGTTTGGAATGCTGCAAACTTTAGTTATGATAAATATACAGCTGAATCCCTTAAACATCTTCTACCAATGTTAATTAATAAAGACCCTCTAGACAGAGAAAAATTATTGTATGATTTAAGACCAAGAGTCTTTCCTCAACCACCCGGTGCTTTGGCAGTAATTGATAATGTTTTATGGGATATTGAAGGTAAATTTATTAAAAAACCTATTTACAAAATTTTAGGTGAAAAAAGAAATAAAATTAAATCTTATGCTAGTACAGTAATGTACGAAACTGTAGATGATTATATGAAAATTATTGATAAAAAAATGAAAGAAGGATTTGAAGCAGTAAAATTTCATACATGGTGTATTCCTGATAAAGATATTGAATTAGCTAAAGAAGCTAGAAAAAATTTTCCAAAAATATCTTTCATGCTAGATGTTGAAAATAATTATGACTTTGAAAGTTCTTTAAAAGTAGCCAGAGAGCTAGAAAAATTGGAATTTACTTGGTTTGAAGCACCTATGATTGATTATGAATTAGAAAATTATAAAAAATTGAATGAAAAAGTTGGTATTAAAATTATTCCTTCAGGAAATTGGATTATGGATTTAAAAATTTTCGAACATATAATTAAAAACAAGATATGGAAAGCTAGTAGAACAGATATGGCCATGATGGGTGGAATAAGTATGGCGAAAGAAGCTATCAATATATCAGAAAAAGCAGGGATTGATTGTGAAATAATGTCTTGGGGATACACATTACCTTCAATAGCAAATTTGCATTTAATGCTTTCAACAAATAATTGCACTTATTATGAACAACCTCTACCCTATGATAATTTTGAATTTGGAATGCATGATGTATTAAGAACAAATAGTGATGGATATATGTATGCTCCAAAAAAGAATGGGCTTGGTGTAGAAATAAATTGGAATGTAATGAAATCTAAAACAATTTATTCATTTCAATGTGATAGTAATAAGAAAATAAAAGATATTAGTTAATATTATTTTTCTTCAAATTTCATTCTAGGATAACTATTTTTAGGAACTGCAACATCCATCATTTTAGGACTATCCAAATTTAAATTGTTCATTATGTGAGCATATTCTTCAGCTGAAGAAACTTGCAATCTTGGATTAAAGTTTTTTTCATTCCCAATGGTACTTACTTTATTGCCTTGATAATCATGAGCAGGATAAATATAGGTATCATCAGGTAACTTTAATATTCTCTCAAACAGAGAATGAAATTGATCATATGGATTCCCATTCTGAAAATCTGTTCTTCCTGTTCCATTAATTAATAGTGTATCTCCCGTAAAGACTCTATCATTCATTAAAAAACTATATGAGTCATCAGTATGACCAGGAGTATATAATGTTAATAATTCAACTTTTTCAATTTTAATTTTTTCATTATCTTTAACATACATAGATACAACATCTGCTGGAGCATTTTCTCCCATTAATGTAACGCACTTAGTTTTGTTTCTTAATTCTCCTATTCCAGAAATATGATCAGCGTGTATATGCGTATCAATTACCTTAACTAATCTTAATTCTAATTCATTCAGTGTATCAATGTAAGAATTTATATTTTCTAATACTGGATCAATAATAAGAGCTTCACGACCTTTGCCACTAGATACTAGATAAGTATATGTTGATGAAGTATTATCGAAAAACTGTCTAAAAATCATAATGAATTATTATTTATATAATATATAATACATTATAAATCTAATTGGAGGAAAAAATGAGTTTACGCATTAATGATGTAGCCCCTGATTTTAAAGCAAAAAGTACTGTTGGTGAAATATCATTTCATGAATGGATTGGCGATGGATGGGGAGTCCTTTTCAGTCATCCAAGATATAAAACTCCTGTATGTTCTACAGAACTTGGTGAGGTAGAAAAATTAAAATCTGAGTTTGAAAAAAGAAACGTGAAAGTAATGGGCTTAAGCGTAGATACAATAGATGAAACTTCGTCATGGCTAGATGATATAAATGACATAGCGGGCGCAAAACCTAGTTTTCCTATAATCGCAGATACTGATATGAATGTTTCAAAATTATATAATATGCTACCTACCTCAGAAGATGGCAGTTCTGAAGGAAGAACTGCTTTAGATAATGAAACAGTAAGGACAGTATTCATTGTCGGACCAGATAAAAAAATAAAACTTTACCTTACATATCCTATGACAACTGGTAGAAATTTTAACGAAATTATTAGAGTTATTGATTCAATGCAATTAACTTCTAGCCATCCAGTTGCTACTCCAGTAAATTGGCAAAAAGGGGAAGATGTTATAATCAAGCCTTCTGTAAAAAATGATGAAGCTAAAAAAATATTTCCAGATGGATGGAATGAAATAAAACCATATTTGAGAAAAGTTTCAGATCCAAGTAAATAACTATGTCAAAGTAGGATTTTATCCTACTTTGTTATTTTTTTTCAATTAATATCATTTCATCATTGAAGAAAAGACCGTCATTTTTTTTTAAAATTTCAGAAAGATATTTTTGATATTTACCCTCTTCTTCTGCTTGATATATTTTATCATCACTTATTTGACAAACATAATTAATATTATTCCAAGCAGAAAAAATTAAAGAAGTAGCAATACCATCTTCTATTTCATTTGGTAAAGACCTTAAATGATATTTGAATACATCTGGTTGATGAAAAATTAAATTTTTCATCATATCTTCATTTAAATTATTTTTTAAATATTCTATAATTTTTTTTCCTAAAGTTGGGAATGGATTGTCATCAGGCCATAATTTATTTACTAATTCTGAGGGAGGATCATTTCCAAAGGAGTGAGTAACTATAAGTTTCCCCTTATTATTCAAAGATTCAATCATAGGTTTTATTACATAGTTTACTTTTTGTTTTTCACTAATTCTTGATCTATATGGTTGGGATGCAATTATAAGATCAAAATAAATTCTTTCATCACTTTCTCTAGGTATTATATGATTTAGAGACATATGTTGATCTTTTCTATAAATTACAATTACAGCAGGATTTTTATACGTAGTGTTTCCATTTTTTGGATTTTTTTCAACTTGCCAATTTTTTTCAAGTATCGGATCTAATTTACTTAGTTGACTATTAAATTCATATGAAGAGTTTCCTTCTAGAGAAACAGTTTCCCAAACATTATTCTTTTGTTTTTCAGGATTTTTAGATTTCAAAGATGTTGATTCACTGTAATGTAAATTATTAAAAACAAAAACCATATTTGGATGTTCTACAAATCTATCTGGTAGTTTCTCAATAGTTAGTCTTACATCCTCCATACTTACTTCTTTTCCTACAACAATAAAAGGTACAGTTGGAAATCTTCTATGACAGTCTCTTAATACATTCATTAATAATGTCCCATCTCCTAAGCCAGCATCAAAAATTTTTAGTCCCGGGCTTACTGGACTTATAGATTTTATAATTGGGGATATTTTTTCTGAAATTACTGTTTTTTCATTGGTAGTAGTTACAAATAACAAATACTTTTGTCTACTATCAAAAAATCTAAAATCTGACATAATGATTAATAATTAGGTAATTTTTTTGTTTTATATAATAAAATCTTCATTTAAACATTAAAAAATTTAAATAATAATATAAGAAAGCTTAAAAATGTCCTCTACTCATGATTATATTAAAGATAATAGGAATAATAAAATAAAGATCTATATAAATGGGAAATATTTCTTAAGAAAAAATGCAAAAATTTCTGTATTCGATTCAGGTTTTTTGTTGGGAGATGGCGTCTGGACAAGCATAAGACTTCATAACAAAAAAATTCTTTTTATTACTCAGCATTTAAATAGACTATTTGATGATGCAAAAAAAATTAATTTAAAAATTCATAAAAATAAAAAAGAATTAAAGAATATTATTCAAAATACTATCAATAAAAATAAAATGATTACAGATGTTCATATACGAATTATAATTTCTAGAGGAATTAAATCAACACCATATCAGGATCCAAGTTTTACAATAACCAATCCATCAATAGTAGTTATACCAGAATACAAAAAACCCGATGATAAAATTTATAAGAAAGGAATAATTCTTAAAACAGTTAAAATTATGAGAGGTCATAAAAATGTACAGGATCCTACTATAAATTCTCTTAGCAAATTAAATTGCATACTTGCTTGTATAGAAGCTAAAAAAAAGAATGCAGATGAAGCTCTAATGTTTGATATTAATGGCAATATTGCGACAAATAATAGTACACATTTTTTTTATGTTAAAAATAATATTGTTTATACTTCTAAAGGAAAGTTTTGTGTAAAAGGTATTACAAGAAAAAATATAATAGATATTTGTAGAAAATATAAAATTAAAGCAAAAGAAAAAGATTTTAAGTTAAAAGAATTATACTCCGCTGATGAAGCTTTTGTAACAGGAACTTTTGCAAATGTTATTCCTGTCAAGAAAATTAATACTAAGATATTTAACCTTAAAAAAAATTATTTAACTAAATATTTAAGAAAGTTATATTTAGAAAAAATAGAAGAATAAAAAATGAATATCTTCATGTGGTCTGGCCCTCGTAATGTTAGCACTGCATTAATGAGATCTTTTGAAAATAGAAAAGATACATTTGTAATAGATGAGCCATTTTACGCCTATTATCTTAATAAAACTCAAAAAAATCATCCATTAAGGGATGAAATAATAAAAAAATATCCAAATAATGAAGAAGATGTAATCAAAATTATAATGAATAATCCGCAGAATAATAAATTAATTTATTATCAAAAACATATGACACATCATATTTTAGATAAAACTCCCATAGATTGGATTTCCAAAGGAATAAACTGTTTTTTATTAAGAGATCCAAAAGAAGTAATTAATTCATATATTAAAAAAAATAACATAAATGACTCATCTGATATAGGTTTTCCAAGCCAATTAAAAATTTTTGAAAAAGCTAATAAATTTAGTAAAAAAACAATAGTTATTAATTCAAAAGATCTAATTAAAGATCCAGAAAATACTTTAAAAAAATTGTGTGATAAACTTAATATTCAATTTAATAACGATATGCTTAATTGGCCAAAAGGTAAAAGAGAGACAGATGGTATATGGTCAAAAGTTTGGTATGAAAATGTTATTAATTCAACAGGATTTTCAAATAAAACAAATAACAAAAAGGAAAAAATAATTTTACCAAAAAAATATGAAAAACTATATGAAGAATGTCTTGAGATATATAATTTGATTAATAAATATAAAATTTAAAAAATGGACAGATTAAATTACACGCAAGCAGCAAAAATCATATTTAATCATAGAAATAACAGATTGCGAATTAAGAATTTACCCTCTAATTGTAGCCCTAATAATTTTGAAGATGCTTATAAAATACAAGATGAATTGAAAAAGATATATATGTCAATAAATGACAATTTTTTAATTGGAAAAAAAGTAGGTTGTACTAATGAATGGGCGCAAAAACAAATTAATGTCAATGAACCATTCTATGGAAATATTTTTAGTAAATATTCAGGAGCAAGCGAATGTACATTGTTATCAGAAAATTTTTCAGAACCATATTTTGAATCTGAATTTTCATTTAAAATCAAAGAAGATATCAATATAGCTAAAGCTCCTTATAATATTAATGAAGTTTCTAATTTAGTAGAAAGTGTAATGGCATCAATAGAGATTGTAGATTTTAGATTCAAAAAGGAATTAAAAGATGTGGGAATATATAACTTAATTGCAGCAAATGGTGCCTCTGAATTTTGGATTAAGTCAAAAAATGAATTTAATGTTAAAGATATAAATTTATCAAATCATCCAGTTAAGGTTTATATTAACGGAAAATTAATTGAAGAAGGCAATTCTTCATATGTTTTAAGTAACCCATTATACTCACTTCAATGGCTAATAAATACACTTGCTTCAAAGGGAGAGATATTATTAAAAAATAATTTAATTAGCACCGGAACTTGTACAGTAGCTATACCACTAAAAAAAAATAGTAATATTAAAGTAGACTTTGCTAATATGGGTGTTATTGACTTTGAATATATTTAATTATTATTAAATATATTAATCACTAAATCTATGGAAAATTTTATCTCAATACAAAATTTGTCTAAAATATATTCAAATAAATTTACTGCATTAGACAAAATCGATTTAAATATAAAAAAGGGTGAAATTTTTGCATTATTAGGTCCAAATGGAGCAGGTAAAACTACTCTCATTAATATTATTTGCGGTATAGTAACGCCAACTTCTGGCAATGTGTTAGTTAATGAATTTAATATTATTGATGACTATAGAAAAACAAGATCATTAATTGGTATAGTGCCGCAAGAACTTACGTTAGAGGCTTTTGAAACTGTTTTTAATAATGTTAATTACTCTAGAGGACTATACGGCAAAAAACCTAATAACAAATATATTGAATCTCTTTTAAAAGAATTATCTTTATGGGACAAAAAAAATAATAAACTAAGAGAATTATCTGGGGGAATGAAAAGAAGAGTTTTAATAGCTAAAGCTCTTTCACATGAACCACAAATATTATTTTTAGACGAACCTACTGCCAGTGTAGATGTAGAATTAAGAATAGATATGTGGAAAATTATTAAAAAATTAAAATCAAATGGAGTAACAATAATATTAACAACCCATTATATTGAAGAAGCAGAAGAAATAGCTGATAGAGTAGGAATTATTAATAATGGAAAAATAATATTAATAGATCAAAAGGATAAATTAATTAAAAAATTAGGTAAGAAAAAATTAATTATTCATTTAGAATCTAAAATAAACAAAATACCTAATTCATTAATGAAATATAAAATTGAAATAGATGATAGTAAAAATAAATTAACTTTTTTCTATGATAAAATTAATAATAATACCTCAATTACAACTTTACTTCAAAAAATTAGAGAGGAAAATATTGTTATTAAAGATATCAATACTGAAGAAAGTTCGCTTGAAGAAATTTTTGTAAATATAGTAAAAGGATCTAATGATGAATATTCAAGGTATTAAAGCTATTTACTTTCATGAAATGGATAGAATGAGAAGAACTATATTTCAAAGTATATTGTCCCCTCTCATATCCACATCACTTTATTTCGTTGTCTTTGGAGCAGCAATAGGCTCTAGAATCAGTGAAGTATCAGGTGTAAATTATGGATCATTTATTGTTCCTGGTATGATTATGTTAACATTATTAACTCAAAGTATTTCAAATTCTTCTTTTGGAATTTATTTTCCTAAATTTACAGGCACAATTTATGAGATATTGGCAGCCCCTTTGTCTAGTTTTGAAATTATTTTAGGCTTTGTTGGAGCTGCTGCAACTAAATCTCTAATTATCGGTTTAATAATAATTGGTACCGCAGGTTTTTTTGTAGATTTATATATAATGCATCCTTTCATAATGTTATTTTTATTAGTTTTAACTTCAATTACTTTCAGTCTTTTTGGATTCATTATAGGATACTGGGCTGATAATTTTGAAAAATTACAATTAATTCCAATATTAATAATATCTCCATTAGTATTTTTAGGTGGTAGTTTTTATTCAATAGATATGTTGCCAGAATTTTGGCAGAAAGTTTCTCTACTAAATCCTGTTTTATATTTAGTAAGTGGATTTAGATGGAGTTTTTACGAAATTTCAGATGTAAGTATATATGTTAGTTTAATCACAATATTTTCTATACTAATAATTTGTATTGCGATAATTATTTTTAGTTTTTCTAAAGGTTATAAAATAAAAAATTAAAAATGATTTTAAATAAAGAAAAAATTGATGATTATTTGAATAATGGAGTTACAATATTAAGAAATGTAATAACTGAAGAATGGTTAAAAAAAATTGAAATTGGTATTGAAAAAAATTTTAAAAACCCCAGTATTTATAAATGTGTTTATGAAAAAACAAATAATAAAGAATTATTTTATGATGATTATTGCAATTGGAATAGAATCTTCGAATATAAAGATTTTTTTTTTAATTCAGGAATTTCAAAAATAGTTGCTCAATTAATGAAATCTAAAAAGGTAAATATTTTTCATGAACATGTACTGATTAAGGAATCTGGATCTATTAAAAAAACTCCATGGCATCAGGATCAATCATATTATTGTGTAGATGGTGCTGATAATTGTAGTTTATGGATACCTTTAGATTATATATCTAAATCTAACTGTCCAGAATTCATTATTAAATCTCATAAATGGAAAGATAAGTTTTTACCTACAAAATTTTATGGGAAAGATTATGAATTAAAAGACAAAGAATTTATTAAAATACCAGATATAGAAAATAATAAACAAGACTATCAAATAATATCTTGGGATGTAGCTCCTGGTGATGCAATAGCATTTAATTTTGCTACCGTACATGGCGCACCTGGCAATAGTGGGAAAACTAGGAGAAGAGCATTTTCTGCTAGATTTACAGGAGATGATGCAACATTTGCGGTAAGAAGAGGTGAAATATCTCCCCCATTTCCAGAGGTTAAATTAAAACATGGAGATAAAATGGATTGTGATACATTTCCTGTGATTTTAATTTAATTTGATGATCTTACTATGTAAACATAAATAAGTGAAGTACCAAACATTATAAGACTGTATGTGGCAGCTGGAATCAAATAAATACCGCCTCCAAAAATAGTTGTAGCTACAACTATAGCTAAAGTTCCATTTTGTAGTCCACATTCTATTGTAATAGCCCTTCTCTGTTTTTCTCCAGATCCTAAAATTTTAGCAAGAAAGAATGCAATGATCATCATAATAAGATTTAATACTAGTGTTATTAATCCTGCTTGACTAAAATATGAAATAACATTTTCTCTTTCAGAAATTATAGCTCCTATCAAGACTAATGCAAATAAGAAAATTGAAATATTTTTTGCAATTGGTTCAAAATTAGCAGAAAAAGAATTAAAAAAATTTCTAATAACCATTCCTAACAAAACTGGTATAGTAACTATTAAAAACATCCTAATAGCAATATCAAATACTTTAATATCATTTGTTAATGAAGATTCTGAGAAAAAATCTAGGGAAGATATAACAATAAAAGGAATAGTAAAAACACACAATAAGCTAATAATCGCGGTTAGAGAAATAGATAAAGCAACATCACCTTTTGCAAAAGAAGTTAATATATTTGAAGTTGCACCACCTGGTGCTGCAGCTAAAATCATTACTCCAACAGCTATCATAGGATTTAAAGGCCATACTAAAACTAAAATAAATGCAACTAGAGGCAAAATAAAAATTTGAGAAAAGGCTCCTACAATAAAATCCTTTGGTTGAACAATAATTCTCTTAAAATCACTGCTTGTTAAACCCAAACCTAGTGAAAACATTATAAATGCTAATGAAAGAGGTAGTATGATATCAGTAACTATTCCCATTAATAAATTATATATTATTTAATATTAAAAAACTATCTAGAATATTAATAAAAATTACACAAATTGCTTTAAATTTGGTTTATGATAGTTAGGACCTTTCATTACTTTTCCTAATTCGTTAAAAATAGGCTTTCCATTTTCTCCTAATTTACTCATATTTGAGTTGTGTACTTCTTCAAAACATTTATCTAGATCAATACCAAAAGCAAGACCGCCTCCATAAGTAACTACTAAAATATCTGTAAAGGCATCAGCAACTTCCACAATGTCTTTATTTGCAATAGCATCTTTTAATTCTTGAAGTTCTTCTTCAATTAATTTTATTCTTAAATTTATTACCTTTTCATTCGGAAATTCACTTTTTTCTTTAACTTCTTGACCAAATGTCTTCATAAAAGTTTTAACTTTTTCAAAATTACTCATAAGATTCACCAAAATAAATGTTAAATTAATTATTTATAAAAAATATCATTCAAAGTAACAAATATAAACAAAAAAGATAAAATAAATAGACCAATAGTTAAATATATACGTGTTACTAAATGAGGAAGTGTATCAGAAAAAAAATATCTCAAAGTAAAATACACAATATGTCCTCCATCTAACAAAGGTATTGGTAATAAATTAAATAATCCTACAAATAGAGAAATCATAATAAATAAAAATAAAATACCCTTAATTTTATCTAACATGAGTTGATCGGCCATTTTTACTATTCCAATTGGTCCTGAAATTTCATTGACAATAGTGTTATTTTGTATCGATTTAATTAAGTAATTAAATGTTAAATAATAATAATTAGGAATAAAAATTATTGATTGATAGAATGATTGAATTAAAAGATACTTTTTAATAGTCGGTTCACTTGTGCTTGAGATTCCGATAATATATTTTCCAAGATTATTGTTATAATCTAATTCAATTTCTTTTGTAATTATTTCATTATTACGTAAAATTTCTAATTTAATATTTTTTTGTTTATTTATATATCGAGGAATATCTGAAAATTGATAAATATTTTCATCATTAATTTTTAAAATAGTATCACCAATTTTTATTTCATTTCTTTCCGCAGGAGAATCTTTTAATACATTACCTATTTCAGGAGAATAAGATGAGATTCCAAAGAAGAACAATATAATAAATAGACATAACCAAGCTGATATAATGTTAAAAAAACTACCTGCAAGTAAAACAATTATCTTTTGATAAAACTTTAAATATTGAAAAGAATCTATATCAAAATCAGTGGAATTATTATTTTGAAAAATAGATTCTAAACCTTTTATTTTTACATATCCTCCCAAAGGAATAATTGATAATTTCCAATTTGTATTATTTTTATCTTTATATTGTAAAATTGGTTTGCCAAAACCAATTGAAAAATCAGTTACTCTTGCTTTAAATATCCTAGCTGAAAAATAGTGTCCGAGTTCATGAATAAATATTAAAAAAATAAAAATTAATAATAAATTAATATAAATCATCCTGTATTTTTAATATCTTCATAATCTTCTACTGGAGGACATGTGCAAAATAAGTTTCTATCTCCATAAACATTATCTATTCTTGCAACAGGTGGCCAGTATTTATTATTGTATAAATATGAAATTGGAAATGCTGCTTCTTTTCGAGAATAACAATGATTCCAACTATCACTAGTCACCTCCTCTACAGTATGAGGTGCATTTTTAATGGGATTATCTTCTTTATCCATTTTTCCAATTTTAATTGATTCTATTTCTTTATATATTGAGATCATCGCATTGCAAAAACGATCAATTTCCTCTTTAGATTCACTTTCAGTTGGTTCTATCATTAATGTACCTGCTACTGGAAAAGACATTGTAGGGGCATGAAATCCATAATCTATCAATCTTTTAGCTATGTCTTCTTCTGTTATATTAAATTCTTCTTTAAAAGGTCTTAGATCAATAATACATTCATGAGCAACCATGTCATTTTTTCCTTTATAAAGTACTGAAAAATAAGGCTCTAAAATACTTTTAATATAATTTGCATTCAAAATAGCTACTTGGGTGGCTAATTTTAGTCCCTGATCACCCATCATAGAAATATATGAATATGAAATTGGAAGTATAGATGCGCTTCCCCATGGCGCTGCTGAAACTGCATCTTGCTCTTGTAAGCCAATTTCATTTTTAACCAGTGGGTGACCTGGCAAAAAAGGTTTTAAATGCATTTTAACACCTATTGGCCCCATACCTGGACCTCCTCCTCCATGTGGTATACAAAAAGTCTTATGTAAATTCATATGTGATACATCAGGACCAAATAAACCAGGTTTAGCTATACCAACTAATGCATTTAAATTTGCACCATCCAT
>PTKX01000031.1 GCA_002938195.1 Alphaproteobacteria bacterium MarineAlpha5_Bin7
TTCTTTTCACCAAATATTTTGTTTGCTTTTGTAAATTTAATTTCTGTATCTTCTCTTATTTCACCACCAGTGAATAGCTCTAAAGGAATAAATCTTTCATTTGCTGATACTGGAATAATCCACATCAAACCCAGAACCACGATCACTAAAAGTTTTTTCATCGAAATGATATTACCATAATTACCCTAAAAGGAGGTGTACTATGTGTGCAAATTATAATAAAATTTAAAAATTTTCATTATCAAATATCTTCTTTTTTTAAAATCTTTATAGGAAGCATGGGGAAGCGGTAAGGCCTATCACTTCCCTTTTTTATTATTAAAAATTTAATCTTGCTAAACAATCAAGAGAACGTTCATGATTATATTTAGTTTGCCACCTTGTTAACTTGCAAGATTTGGATCGAGGTTGTAATTGAAAATCTTTTTCCGTAGGTTCTAAAAAGGCACTCTTTTTTAAATCCATTTCACAATTAGGAATAGAATGTCCATAATATTCTATGCGATTTTTATCTAAGTATCGATCCATGTAATCTAAATCTGATCCTCTATCACTCATTATATCATCCTCATATTCTAGATGATCTTTTATTCCCCAATTAGAATCTCTATCATCATCAATCATTACTCCAGGAGCACATAATTGCACAAAGCCAAGAACGTGAATTAATTCGTGAATATAAGGATGAAAACCTTCCATAACAGGATTTTCTCCTAAGAAAGTAACTCCCATAGCAACTTCAATCATTTCATTAGGCCCATAAAAGAATGCATCTCCTACCTGTCCCCATTCACGTTGATACTTGTCTTGATAAAAAATTGCATACAGTTTTTTTGGATCATAAAAACCATGCTTTACTGCTTCAGCTGCAAAATAACCTGCGCCATTTTCTATTCTGTTAATTTTTTTTTTCTTTTTATCTACCCTTATGAAACTAACATCTAGTTTACCTTCTTTAGTTAAATCTAATCTGAATTGCTGTCCGTCAGTCTTGCTTTTTAAATATTCATTTCCAGTGAATACTATTTCTTCTATAACTCCATTTACATCATATTTTTTATCTTTTGAATTAGATGCTAAAATATAAATTACATGAACTTGATAATCATCTGTAATATCTTCTTGATCATATAAAAATCTTCCAGGAATATCATCATCTTCATTCTTATAGGCTAAAGTTTTTTGGTCTGAAATTTTAACAAAATGTTTATTTGTTGATTTTATTTTATAGCCCCCGTCTGAAGTATATTTTTCTTCATCAAAAGAAAAAACTGTGCCACTAGAAAATATACATATAAAAAATATTATTATGAATTTTTTTATATAATTACGCAGTTGCATAATCTCATTTATCTCAAAGTTTAAAAATTAAAAATTTTATCTACTTTTTTATCGTCTAAAGATAAAGAAGTTTTTGAAAAATTAATATTCTTAAAATAATCTATATGATTAAAGTTATGTAACATAAATAAATTTTCTCCACCTAACGGAAATTTAAAATCACTTGAATGTCCTACTGACTTACCAATTTTGATATCTTCATTCTCATTATTAAATTCTTTAATTGCTAATAGCTCACCATTATGCTCGTTTATATAATGATTAGAATTAAATATATCATCAAAGTAACAATATACTCTTGGAGTTAAGAAATCTTTAAATTCTGGTAATTGATTTAAAAAATTTTTTGTAGATGTGTAATAATCCAAATCAGAAAATATTGTCGATATTATAGGGGGATTAGTTTTTATAAATTCTTTAAATGTGTCTTTAATATCACCATAATAAATTTTGGATTTAATTTTTTCATTTAATTTTTGATTGTCAGCTTTGTATAATCCGCTAATCCAAAAAAAAGGTAGGTCATACTTATTGTCACTATCTGGTAAACCTTCCCCAAAATCGAAACCACAAATATTTATTTCAACATTTGTTATTTTTTGAATTTTCTTTTTATAATTCTCCAGAGCAATTATACCATTTCCTCCAGCAACACCTAATTCTATAATTGATACTTTAGTGTATCCAATTTTTTTTGCCTCTAATACACTTTCTAATAAAATAGTTTCGTAATGTGGACGAAATCTTTTATATTTTAAACTCAAATATTTCAAAAGCGCTAATCTCAGAGGCTTATCATAACCTAATATTCTTAAGAAAAAAATTTTTAGTTTATAAAAAAAATTTTTATACAAACTGCTTACTCAAAGTCCCGTTTCAATTACGACTTTACCATGCTTGGTTCGCGGTTGGCTGAGATATTCCCAGGCATCTTTATATTTTTCCATCGGATAAACGCGGTCAACATTTGGTGCAACTTTTCCATCTTCAAGGGCTTTATAAACAAAAGAAGTTCCCCTAGCCTGCATCTCAGGATCTTCTACATAGTTAAATAGAGAATACGGATGAAAAGTAGCATTTGCCTGAAACATATCAACAATGGGCAGTTGAGGAAAAACTCCGTCCAAAGTGCCATAGAAAAATATGGTTGCATCACGAGCTAAAGCAGGACTATATCGGGCAATCATACCTTCACCTACAGGGTCGAAAGCAGCATCGATTCCATGGCCATCTGTCACCTGCCGTAAAGTTGCTGCCAAATCATTATTATCTGCAACGATAACATGTGAAGCTCCTGATCCAAGAAGATAGTCACGGTTTTCTTCAAAACGCGTTGTGGCAATCATGTTAGCGCCAAAATAGGCTCCGATGTTTAGAGCGGCATTACCAGCTGTTCCGGTTGCAGCGGTTGCAAGTATGTGTTTCCCTGGTTCGGCCTTGCACAACTCAACGATTGGATAATAAGCTGTCATGAATTGCATCCAGACAGAAGCACTTTCTACAGCCGACAAATTCTTTGGAGCGGGTGTGATATAACGAGCATCTATCGTCACATAATCAGCGCTGGCTCCTTTATTGAAATAAAAATATGGTAAAGTGCAATAACGAGCTCCAAGCTCAATACCGGTCACTCCATCCCCAATTTCGTCGACGATGCCTGCAGCCTCCATGCCTATTCGTGCTGGAAAATTATCAAAGCTGAAAGAATAGCGATCCAGCATCAAATCCATATCGCCCCAGTTCAGAGCAAATGCTTCTATTCTTAATAGAACTTCTCCAGGACCCGCGTGTTGGGGTTTACACTGCTGCAGGACCAGCCCTTTATAACCTGAATAATCATTGATGACCCATTCTCGTACCATATTCTAAGATATTTGTAATAATTGTAATGAGATTCGGATACACGTCATTTTAAAGATAAAATAAGCTTTTTTGCATTTTTGCATAAGTATAAAGCAAAAAAAACTATATAATTAATTTTTTACTAAATTCTTTAAATTCTCAATATGATTTAGTATGTTTTTAATTTGAATTTTTTGGCAAAAACCCTCTGGTATGATTTCCCTTGTAGTGTTTCCTCCTGAAGTCATTGTCCATATATCTACTCTTAAAGTTTGATAATGAATGGAAAAAGTCAAATCTCTTATTTTTTTCTCATCTAAATATAAATTTATGTAAGGTAGTTCAGTATCAGTTTCATAATAGTATTCTTTAACAAAAGTTTGATTATTTATATCAGTACTAATTACTTTAACTTTATCTGAAGAAATAAAATCAAAACCCCATAACAGCTTAGAACATAAAAACTGTTCACCCTGAAAATCATTATTAGCTAGGGTCAAGGGTGAAATAAATAATACAAAAGTTATAATTACAATCTTCATTAATTAATTTTTTCATTTTTGATTTAATCTTTTAAGACTTTCTTTAGGCCATAATTTTTCTCTGTCATACATGGTATTAAAACAAATTGCTTGATTTTGAATTTCTATCCAAGGATCTTTATCTTTGACATATATGTGTGCTTGAGGAGATAACGGTTTATCTAAAGTTGCTGACCTCACCGCAATTCTCCCTTGAGCTACTTTGTATTTACAGTATAAATAAACACCGCAACCTACACAAAAAAATGCTCGATAACCTCTCCCGCTTCCTGTTGGGAGCTCAGTTGAAGAAACTTCACCATTTACAACTAAATCATCTTCAAAAATCATAGTATGAATTACAAAAGATGACCCTGTTGACTTTTTACAATTTTTACAATGGCATGCTTGGGTGAAAAGAGGATTGTCTGTAATGGTGTATTCTACTTTTCCACAAGCACAACTTCCTTTTAAATTTTTGTTATCGTTCATAATTAAAATATTATAATAGTGTAATTTACAAAATTTATTTTAAAAATGACAGAAAAAAAAATACTTTTAAATGATGCTTATTCATTAAAAACTCCCGAGGATTCGATAAGTTTATACAAAAAATGGGCACCAACATATGATAGGGATTTTGCAAAGAGCTCTAATTACATTTCACCTCTAAAGATTACAGATTTTTTTTTAAAGAACTGTCAAATTTTTGACACACCAATTCTTGATGTAGGAGCTGGAACAGGTTTAATAGGAGAATATTTAAATAAAAAAAAAGATAAAAAAATTATTGGTATAGATATTTCCTCTGAAATGCTAAGTGAAGCAGAGCTAAAAAATTGTTATAGCTCATTATTAAAAGTTGATATCACCAAAAAAATTCCTTTAAGAAATAATTCAATAGGAGCTGTAGTCAGCGCTGGTACTTTTACACATGGACATGTAGGTCCCCAGGCGTTTGATGAGCTATTAAGAATTACAAAGCCCAAAGGGTTGTTTGTAGTATCAATCAAAAAAGAAATTTTTATAAAAGAAGGTTTTAAAGAAAAGCTTTTATCAATAAAAAATGATATTACTTTACCTGAATTAAACATTTTTAACATTTATGGAAAAAATAATGACAAAAAAAAAGAAAATGACAAAGCATATGCAGTCATTTTTCGAAAGAAATAACTTACTAAACTTAATGGAGAAAAAATGTCGCTTATACAAAAACTTTATAATGCTCAAGAAAATAAAGATCTAGATAAGTATAATGAAATTCTTAGTGAAGATTATTATTGGTTAAAACACTCAACTGGAGAACATGTTTCAAAAGAAGAGTTAAGTAAGTGGTTTATGAGTGATCAAGCTCCAAAAACAGAAAATTATCGCATTATTTATGAAAATGAAGAGATAGGTGTTGCCCATTTTTTTGTTTCATTTGAAGATGGATCAAAACAGGCAGTAATGGCAGTATATATTATTAAAGATGGTAAAATCATTCGTTCAGAAACTGGTGCAACCAATATACCAAAATAATTTATTTCTTTTAAAAATTTTAACTATAATCAATTCTTTTAATTTAATTATGAAAAATGATGAAAATATCAAATCAATGAAACTCTACAATGATGTAGATAGAGTTTACAATGAACTTAAAGAGATTGGTAAAAATGATTCGGACTCTTTGCAAGTCAATGAATTAACTAGTTTTGATCAACTCCATTACCATGGAACATATGCCTTAGATTATGCGATAAAAAAAATTGGGATAAATTCTAATATGTTAATCTTAGAAATTGGTTCAGGAATTGGGGGCCCTGCTAGATATATAGCGAATAAAACCGGAGCAAGCGTAGTTGCGCTTGAACTTCAATCAGATCAACACAAGGTAGCGATGGATTTAACAGAAAGATGCGGTCTTGCCAAAAAAGTAGAGCATATTTGTGGAGATTTTATTACATATAACTGGCAAGGAAAAAAATTTGATGCAATTGTTAGCTGGTTAACTCTTTATCATATAGTTGAACATAATGTTTTATTGAAAAATTGCTTTAATTACCTCAAATCAGGAGGTTTTTTTTACGCTGAAGATCTTTTTAGTAGAAAACAATTTAGTGAAGAAGAGCTATATGAAATATCAAAAGAAATGTATGGAAACTATTTGCCTGATTTGGAAACATACAAATCGGAAATAGAAAGATCAGGTTTGAAATTGATTGATTATCAAGATATGTCTGAAATTTGGGCTAAATTCACCCATGAAAGAAATTTATCATATATTAGTAAAAAGGATAGGCATTTACGAGTTCATGGGAAAAAAATTTATGAAAACATGAATATGTTTTATGCTTTTATGGATCGTTGTTTTTCTCAAGGTAAACTTGGAGGCATTAGGATAACTGCGAAAAAATCATAATTTTTTATATTTAAAAACTTAATTATCAATATTTACTTAAAAATTACTCTTTTTTAGATTGTAAAAAAGAATATTAATGCAAAAAAATAATAGTTTTATGAGTTTACCAAAATATAAATATAATTTCAATTTTTTCAATTGGATAAAAAAATCGGAGTTAATAGCTCTCGATGAAATAAATACTGAAGATGACCCAATAAGACCTGAGCTTAGTAATAAATTTAGAACCTCTCAGGGTAGAAAAATTTTTGGTTTAAAATATAATGAAGAAATTGAAGGGGTAGTATGTATTGCTTTTACAAACGATATACCTACTACTGTAAAAGAATTAGAACTTATGAGTACAGATGAAAATAAGGGGAAAATTGCAGTTGCTTATACTTTATGGTCATTCAAAAAAGGTGCTGGTAAAAAAATAATGAAAGAATTATTAAGATATATGAAAAATAAGAATCAGCTAGACAGTGTCATGACATTGTCCCCCTTATCGCCGATGGCAACTCATTATCATATTAGAAATGGAGCAAAATTAGTTAGAATAAATCCTACGAGTCAAAATTTTGAATATACTGTATAACTATTTATTCTTTATTTTTATTTATTAACTATCATCCCGCATGTTCAATCGTAATTTAATAATTTTAATATTTGCACAAATTTTTTCATTCACCGTTGCGCCAGTAACAGTTCTGCTAAGTGGAATAATAGCTTCAGAAATGATAAGTATAAAATACATAGCCACATTACCTACGGCGCTGACTATTGTTGGTACAGCTCTTGGAAGTATTTTTGCTTCATATCTAATGAGTATTAAAGGAAGAAAATTTGGATTTGCTTTTTCTTCTTTAATGAATTCTCTTGCTGCACTATTAGCATCTTATGCAGTACTTAATAATTATTTTGTAATTTATTGTTTTGCAAATTTAATTCTAGGTTTAGGTCTTGCTTTTACTGCTCAATATCGCTTTGCTGCAGCTGAAAGTGTTGAGAAACAATTCATTCCTTTAACAATTTCAATCATACTTTTATCTGGTCTTGTTTCAGCTGTTATTGGCCCTAATATAGCTACAATAAGTAAAGATATAATTAGCAGCCATTTGTATGTAGGATCATATTTGTTTTTATCATTACTCACTTTTATACCTTTTTGTTTATTTATTTTTTTTAAAAATGAAAAAAGTGATTTTGAAAAAAAAGTTATTAAAGGAAGGAGTTACTTTACCTTATTAGCTCAGCCACGTTTTTTTCAAGCAGTTATATCAGCTGCAATTGGTTATATAGTCATGTCTTTCCTTATGACCGCAACCCCTATAGAAATGCATATTATTAAAAACATGAGTCTTAATAAAACAGGTTTTGTAATCCAAATGCATATTTTTGGAATGTTTTTACCTTCACTTTTTACAGGAAGTTTAATTAAAAAATTTGGTCATAGTAAAATTATTTATATAGGAGTATTGATTCTAATAACCTGCATTATTGTTAACTTTTCTTATCAGCATTTTTATAATTATCTTATCGGACTTATTCTGCTTGGCATAGGATGGAATTTTCTTTTTATTTCAGGAACTAGTTTATTGATAATTTCCTACAAACCTGAAGAAAAATTTAAAGCGCAAGGTTTAAATGATTTTTTAGTATTTTCTACTCAAGCCACAGGAGCTTTGGCAGCAGGATATTTATTATATCTTACTAACTGGCAATTTATAAATATTTTATGTTTACCATTGTTGTTAATAGTATTTTGCGTAACATTATATTCAGACAAGATCGCTAATGTAAAAAAATAAAATTATAAATAATATTTATTAATTATTTTTTCTTTTTCATATTCTATCACGAATGGTTTGCCAGTTGGAATTTCTGCCTGAGATATAGACTTAATATCATAAAAATTTAAAATAAAAAATAAAGCTCTTAATGAATTTCCATGAGCGGCTACTAGAATATTTTTATTTTCTAATAAATCTTTTTTAATTATTTCATTAAAATATGGTTCAACTCTATTGACAACATCTTTTAAACTTTCTCCACCCGGTGGATTGATATCAAAAGATCTTCTCCAAATATGAACCTGATCTTTACCAAATTTATTTGCTGTCTCTAATTTATTTAAACCAGTAAGTTCTCCATAATCTCTTTCATTTAAAGAATCATTCTTTATCATAATTAATTTTTCGCCATCAAATAAGTGATTATATTCAGCTTCTTTCATAGCAATTACCGCTGTATTATTTGCTCTTTTTAAATTGCTTGAATATATCTTATCAATTTTGATATTTTTTTCTTTAATAATTCTACCAGAATTTTTTGCTTCCAATATTCCTTTTGATGATAAATCAACATCTTTCCAACCAGTGAAACGATTTTTCTGATTCCACTGACTTTGACCATGTCTCAGTAAAATTAGTTTATTCATACTATTTTATTATCTTAATATTTAGTAAATGGTATAAGAAGAGAGATTGATAATATTTTTTGATTAATATGAAAAGAAAAAGAATTGAATATGACTCATTAGGCCCCAAAAAGATTGAAAAAGACAGTTTATGGGGTGCTCAAACTCAAAGATCTCTTGAAAATTTTAAAATTGGGAGTGAAAAAATACCTAAAGAAATAATAGTCTCATTTGGCTATCAAAAAAAAGCTGCTGCCTTAGCAAATATAAAATTAGGTCAATTAAACAATAAAATTGGAAAATTAATAGTTAAAGCATGTGATCAAATAATTAACATGAAGTTGTTAAAGGAATTTCCTTTATCAATTTGGCAAACTGGCTCCGGCACCCAGACAAACATGAATGCAAACGAAGTTATAAGTAATTATGCTATTAAATTACTCAAAGGAAAAATAGGATCAAAACATCCAATACATCCTAATGATCATGTAAATCTGTCCCAATCTTCTAATGATACTTTCCCAACGGTGATGAATATTGCATGCAATGAGCTCATTGAAAAAAAATTACTAATAAGTTTAGACTTGTTAATAAATGAGTTAAAAAATAAATCTAAAAAATTTCATAAAACAATTAAAATTGGAAGAACGCACCTTCAGGATGCAACCCCTATCACGCTTGGGCAAGAATTTTCAGGATATTTACAACAAATAATTAATAACAAGGAAAGAATATTAAGTGCTAAAAAAGAACTAATTTATTTAGCGCAAGGAGGGACAGCAGTAGGAACTGGTTTAAATGCTCCGAAAAATTTTGATAAAGTTTTTTGTCAATATTTGTCTAAAATTACTAAAACAAAATACTTACCTGCAAAAAATAAGTTTGAGTCCATAGCTGCTCATGACTCTATGGTTAATTTATCTGCTTCATTAAATTCTCTTTCTGTTTCATTAATGAAAATAGCTAATGACATAAGGTTGTTATCTTCTGGCCCAAGATCTGGAATTGGTGAGTTACACTTACCAATAAATGAACCAGGTTCTTCGATTATGCCTGGAAAAGTAAATCCTACGCAAATAGAAGCTCTGACAATGGTTTGTGCACAAGTCATGGGTAATCACAGCACTATTTCTATATCAGGTTCTCAGGGTCATTTTGAATTAAATACTTTTAAACCTGTTATAATTTATAATAATCTACAATCTATAAACTTATTATCTGACTCGATAAATAGCTTTAATAAAAAGTGTTTAAAAAATATCAAAATAAATAAAAAACAAATAGAAATTCATTTAAGAAATTCACTTATGCTTGTTACAGCTTTAAATAAATATATAGGATATGATAAAGCAGCAGAAATTGCAAAAAAAGCTTATAAAGAAAATATCACTTTAAAAGAAGCGGCAGTTAGTCTTAAAATAATATCCCCTAAAAAATTTGATGAGATAGTTCAGCCTAAAAAAATGATATAATTTTATACTATTTGATAATTTGATTCGTCTGATAAAAGTTTTTTTAAAAGTTCATTATTTAAAAAATGACCAGATTTTCTACCACTAAAATATCCCCTTACAGGATAACCTGCTAAATACAAATCTCCTATTGAATCTAATATTTTATGTCTAACAAATTCATCTTTATATCTTAATCCTTCTTTGTTCAAAATATTATTCTCTCCCACTACTACTGCATTTTCTAAACTACCCCCTAGAGCAAATCCTTTAGACCTCAGTTGATTAACATCTCGTTCAAAGCCAAATGTTCTAGCAGAAGATATATCACTTTTATAATTTCCATTTACTAATTGTAGCTGACATGCCTGCTTATTTATTAGATGACTTTCAAATTCGATTTCAAAATCAATAGAAAATTCTTTATTAGGAGATATTTTTACAAAACTATCGTCATTAAATACTTCAATTTCTTTTTTAATTTCTATAACTTTTCGTTTTGAATTTTGTACTTTAATGCCTGAATGTTCTATCAATTTTACAAATGGTTCTGAACTACCATCCATAATAGGAACTTCTGAAGAATCAATCAATACCATAGCATTATCTATGTGCATTCCAGAAAAAGCGCTCATTAAATGCTCAATAGTGGATACCGAAATATTATGTTCATTAGAAATTGTAGTAGATAAGATTGTAGAGCTTACATTACTCCACAAAGCATTTATTTGATTATTATGTTTAATATCACTTCTTATAAATACTATGCCTGTATTATCATTGCCAGGCTTTATAATAACTTTGGCAAATTTACCTGTATGCAGTCCAACTCCTGAAAAACAAATATCTTTTTTTATGGTTTGTTGTTTTTGGTTTTTATCGGCAGAATCAATCATAACTTAAAAAAAAGTGCTGAAAAACAGCACTTTTATAATTATCTTCTTTGACGCTTTTTAACAATTAACTGAATATTTCTAATTATTTCAGCTATATTCTTGCCTAATTAGCCTGCCTTCTTAAAAAAGTAGGAATATCAAGAAGTTCCTCATCATTTTCTTGGCTAATTTCTTCATCGCTAATGACATCATCTTGCAAATCGTTCTCCATATTAGCTTCAGAATTGCTTGGTTCGGAATTATCTTCAGCATTTGTACTCAAATTAATTTCCTCATGAAGAGTTGGCTCTGCTTTGGCATCAGAATTAGGAGTTTCTGTTTCTAGTTTAGATTTATCCTCTTCCAGAGTATCAAATAGACTTAATTTTCTTACCGATGTTTTTTCCTGTGATTCTTCATCTGATAAGTCATTAAGCGCTTCATTTACTATTTTTTGATCAATTGAAGGTTCATTAATTAAACTTTCATCAACTTCATCTTGCATAGGATTTTGTTCTAGATTCAAACTTGCATTTTGCTCTAAATCAAGATTTTCTAATGAAGAATTTTCTTTATTTTCTTCAACATCGATATCATCATTTAAATCTAATTTTTCTTCAGAGTTATCATCTAAATTATCCTCTTTAATATTCAATGAAGAATGATCAGTAGCATGACTATTTTGATCATTATTGATTGTTGGTTCATTATGATGTTCATTTTGATAAACAGTATTATCAATTGATACACTTGATACATTTTGCAAAGATTCAAGAGGTTTAGGTGATATAGAAATATTTGCATCGATGCCTGTAGCAACAATACTAACTCTTACTACGCCTTCCAATCTATCATCACAAGTAGTTCCATAAATAATATTAGCATTTTCATCTACTTCTTGCTTAATTCTGTTTGCTGCTTCATCTACTTCATACAAAGTTATATCATTGCCTCCAGTAATATTTATAATTAATCCTTTTGCACCTTTAAGTGATACATCATCAATTAAAGGATTGGCAATTGCAGCCTCTGCTGCAGCAATAGATCTACCTTCTCCTGAAGCTTCTCCGGTGCCCATCATTGCTTTACCCATTTCGCTCATTACTGTCTTTACATCTGAAAAATCAAGATTAATTAATCCAGGTTGAACCATTAAATCTGTAACACCTCTTACACCAGCATATAAAACATCATCGGCCATTTTAAAAGCATCAGCAAAAGTTGTTTTCTCGTTTGCTATTCTAAATAAGTTCTGGTTAGGAATAACTAAAAGGGTATCGACGAATTGTTGTAATTCTTCTAAACCTTTTTCAGCTAATTTCATTCTTTGTGTTCCCTCAAAATGAAAAGGTTTAGTTACAACTCCTACGGTTAGAATTCCCTTCTCTCTAGCAAGTTTTGCTATCACTGGTGTAGCGCCAGTTCCAGTGCCACCTCCCATACCTGCGGCAATAAAAAGCATATGACTGCCTTCGAGTTTTTCGCCAATTTCGTTCAGAGCTTCTTCTGCAGCAATTTTTCCTACATCTGGCCTCATACCAGCTCCAAGACCTTTAGTACTTTTTATTCCTAATTGTATTTTACTTTTACAACTAGAACTTTGTAATGCCTGCGCATCTGTATTTGCTATTAAAAACTCAACTCCTTCTAAGTTAGAAGTCATCATATTGTTAACGGCATTTCCACCTGAGCCGCCAACACCTAAAACTGTTATCTGTGGATGTAGATTTTGACCTACATCTGCCAATGAAATATTTATTGTCATTTTATTACTCCGCCGTTTATTATTATATAATTAACGATTTCACATCGAAATCGTCAATATATAACTACATATAGCGTCTAAAAGCTATATTTTGACAATAGTATACTAAATATATTGATCAAGCCAAGCAGAAAATCGGCCGAAAACATTGTTTTTATTATTTTTTTCCTTATTTTCATTGATATTTATATCAGATTTGAATTTATCGAAGTAAATTGTTCCAATTGTTTGAGAAAATTGAGGATTAATAAAGTTTTTCTGTAGCCCATTTAAAGCCTTAGATTGACCAATTCTTACATGACTATCAAAAATTATACCTGCAAAATCAGTAATACCATCTAATAAGGCGCCGCCGCCTGTCAAAATAAGGTTGTTGTATTGTTTTTTGTGAAGATTGTTTTGTTTTAATTTTTGCCACATCAATTCCAAAGTTTCTTCTACCCTCGGTTTAATAATAGTATTTACAGTTCCAATGTTTATTTGCTTTAAATTGGAGTCATTGCTTAAACTAGGAATTTCTATAAGTTCATATTCATCACTTGGAGAAGATACAACAGAGCCATACAATGTTTTTAATCTTTCAGCACTTTCTAGATTTGTTGCAACTCCCCTTGCTATATCTCTTGAAATGTTGTCACCCCCTATATTTATTGCATCTAAAAATTTAAGTTGTTCATTCTCAAAAATAGCAATAGAAGTTGATGCCGCACCTAGATCAATACAAATACTACCTAAAGATATGTCATCAAAATTAAGAGTTGCTAATGCTGAAGATAATGGAGTTGGTATGAAATTTTCAATATCAATATTTAAATTATCAAATAGATTTTTTAAATTATTAAGGAAATTAATTTTGATTGCAAATTTATAAAAACCAACTTCTAGTTTATCTCCAAATGTTCCGATTGGTTTTTGTGGAAAATACTTATTGTCTACGCTATAACTGTTAATTGATTGATGAATAGTCTGATAATTATCAATAGAGTCAAGAATATTAGATTGGTTTATTGCTTTGTTGATGTGTAGATCAATTATTTTATCACCAGATAAATCAATCGTTGAATTATCATAAATAGAAATAGAGTCAATTGCAGGTATATTTAAATTAATTGATTGAATTTCTGTTTGTGATTCTTTTTCTGCTTCTTTAATAATTTTTTTAATTTCTCCTTTAATGGAAACAGGATTAATGATCACACTTTTTCTAACATTATTTGTAGGATAATTTTTAAAAGATAAAACTTTAATTGATTCATTGTTTTTTATCTCACAAACGACTATAGAAATTTTTGAATTTCCTATATCTAAACCAACTTTAATCATTATTTATTCTAAATTTTAATATAGCTCTATTATTAACCCTAAGATCAATGGACTTAATCTCCTGTAAATCTTGATTAGACATATTTTTATATATTTTTTCATAATTTATAAAAGAATTCTGCAGGTCATTCTCTTTTAATTTAAGAATAATACCATTTTTTAATTCGACATCCCATCTACGATTACTTACAAAACTTGCTTCTTTTATTTCATTTACTAAGAATAAAGGTATGGAATTTAAAAAAGAAATAGAGTGAATTAATGCGTTTTCACCATTAAATATAATTAAATTATCTAAAAATGGGTGATTTTGAATTTTATAATCGATTACCTTCCCTTGATTATTAAATACGTATGATTTTCCTTTTTCATTATATATTCCTCTGGGTGTGAATTCAACTATTGTGATTTTTAATGTATCTTTATAATTACTTTTAATCTTTATTTCTTTAACCCAATTTTCATCCTTGATCCTATTTAAAATTTTTTCTATTGGAATTAAAAAAATCGAATTATCACGATAATCATCAAAAAATTTTTTTATTTTTTCTTCATTAATATAACTTAGTTTATTTATCTCAATTTTTTTTAATTTATAGTCATAATTTTCTGAAAGATAATTAAAAAAAACGATTATGTTCTTTTTAAAAAAATTATTTTCATTATTTTGAATAAATAAAATACATAAAATAAAAAATAATAAAATAAAAAAAATAATTAAATAATTATTAATATTTTTTTTTTTCTTATTATATCTATTTAAATTCACAAAGAAGCTTTTATAAGATTTTCTATCAAATCATCGAAGTGAAT
>PTKX01000032.1 GCA_002938195.1 Alphaproteobacteria bacterium MarineAlpha5_Bin7
TCAACTATTACAAATGTTCCTGGTTTTAAAGATTCTTTTAGTGAACCTACAGCTGATAAAGAAATTATATCCGTAGCGCCACATTGTTTTAAACATTCTATATTTGCTTGGTAATTAATTGATGTTGGTGAAAATTTATGTCCCTCACCATGTCTTGATAAAAATAAAACTTTTTGTTTTCCTATGTAACCTTCTATAATTTTATTAGATGGATTTCCCCATAATGAATTTAAATCTAATAATCTAGAATTTTCTAAAAAATCTAAATTATATAGACCACTTCCTCCAATAAAAGCTAAACATTTTTCCATAAATATTATCCAAAATTGGCGCGCTCTGCAGGATTCGAACCTGCGACCCTCGGTTTAGAAAACCGATGCTCTATCCGGCTGAGCTAAGAGCGCAAATATTATAAATTTTTTATATTTATCTTATATGTAAAAAAATTAATGTGTCCAAGGTTCTTTGCGTTTAAAATCAAAATTAGATGAGTATGATTTAGGTTTTATCTTTTTTGTCTTGGGTTCTTCTACAAAATATTGATAATTATTTTTTTTTGCCCATGATATAGCTTGTTCCTTTGTCTCAAAAAATATCTTGATTTGAGATTTAGTATCAAGAGAACTAACCCAACCCATTAGTGAATCCTTAACTGTATCAATTTCAGAAATATATTCTGCTAACCATTTTTTGGTTTTTCCCTTACCAGATTGCATGGCAGTTTTAGACGGTTTATAAATTTTAATCGTCATATTTTAAAAGCAAGATCAAAATATTTATTTTCATAATCATTATAATATTTTGCTCCAGATAATATACTAGCCATTAGGGAGCCAGTTTCAGGAAGTATTTTAGTCATGTAATAATTTCCTGAAGCAATTTTAGCTTTATAAAAGTTTTCTGGATCATCATTTAATTTGTTATAAGAAATTTCAGCATATCTGGTCCAAATATATCCAATAGCTACTAAAGAAAACATTTTAAGATAATCTACTGATGCTCCAGCAGCTTCATCAGGATTTGAAAGTCCTTTTGACGCTAGAAAAGTAGTTACTTGTTGTAATCTACCAAATGATTTTGTTAAATGAGGAATATATTCTTTTAAATTATAATTAAATGAATTTTTCTCTAAATAATCTTTAACCTCATGAAAAAAAGATTTTAATAATCTCCCTGTATGCATTGGCATTTTTCTACCAACCAAATCTAGTGCTTGAATACCATTGGTTCCTTCGTATATTGGTGCAATACGTGAATCTCTTAATAGTTGTTCCATTCCATGATCTTTAATATACCCATGACCTCCATAAATCTGGACACCTATATTGGCTGCTTCACAACCGACATCTGTTGAAAATGATTTTAAAATAGGAGTCATTAACGCCACCCAATCTTCTGCTCTTTGTTTTTTAAACTTATCTTTTTCTAAATTTGCAATATCAACTTGCAATCCTGTCCAAACCATCAAACCTCTTAAACCTTCCGTCAAAGTTTTAACTTTTAATAAATTTTTTCGAATTTCAGGATGTACAATAATTGGATCAGCAACTTTATCTAAATGTTTAGAACCATTTAAAGCTCTTCCTTGTAAACGTTCATTTGCATAATGTAATGACGACTGATAAGCAATTTCAGC
Source organism: Alphaproteobacteria bacterium MarineAlpha5_Bin7 (assembly GCA_002938195.1). Taxonomy (GTDB): domain Bacteria; phylum Pseudomonadota; class Alphaproteobacteria; order HIMB59; genus MarineAlpha5-Bin7. The sequence goes on from PTKX01000032.1 coordinate 1,637, forward strand.
TATGCCCAATCCTTGCACGCCAACCATTAGTCTGGCACCATTCATCATAACAAACATTGCTTTCATTCCCTTGTGTAAATCTCCTACTAACCAACCTCGAGCTTCATTGTAGTGCATAACACATGTTGGACTTGCATTAATTCCCATTTTTTTTTCAATCGATCCACATTCCAAAGAATTTTTTTTACCAAGACTTCCATCTGAATTAGGAATAATTTTAGGGACAATGAATAAACTAATACCTTTGATACCTTCTGGAGCATTTGGGGTTTTTGCTAAAACAAGATGGATAATATTTTCAGACATATCATGCTCTCCGCAAGTTATAAAAATTTTTGTACCAGATATTTTGTATGAACCATCTTTCTGAGGATGTGCAATGGTTTTGCTTAAACCTAAATCTGTTCCACATTGGGGTTCTGTTAAATTCATTGTACCACTCCACTCACCTGTAGATAGTTTAGGTAAATATAGGTTTTTAATTTCCTCAGATGCGCTTTTTTCAATTGCATCAATAGCATTCGATGTTAGACCAGGATAAAGTCCAAAAGACATATTTGAGGAACTAATCATTTCATCTAAAAACATATTAACAAAATAAGGTAACTGTTGACCTCCATACTTTTTACTTACAGTTAATCCCTGCCATCCATTTTCAACAAATTTTTTGTATGCTTCTTTAAATCCCTTAGGTGTTTTTACATTACCTTGGTTAAAAGAACATCCTTCCATATCCCCTATTTGATTAATAGGGAGTAGTGTTTCTTCGCATAATTTAGCAGCTTCTTCTAAAATCATACTCAAATCATCAATATTTAAGTCTGAATTTTCAAATACAGAATCTAATGATCCAGAATTTAAAAAATCCTTAATTAAAAATTGGTAATCTTTAATAGGAGCTTTATAAACTTGCATTAATTTCTCAAGTATTTTCCTGTTTCAAGAACATGTTCTAGTCTTTCTAACGTCAAATTTTTACTCATTAATTCATAAATAACATTTTTTTCCAAATTTAAAATATTTTCTTCTGATAGTTCTTTATTAATATCAGTATCTCCTCCTGATAAAACAAACGCAATCTTTTCTCCTATATATTTATCATAATCTGATATTTGACCGCTTTGCCTCATACTATTAATAGCTAAAGTTAATGCTAAAGCAGAGGTTTTGCCCGGTAAATTATAAGTTGATTTTTTAGGAGGTATAAAATCTTTTGATAATTCTATAGCTTTCATCTTGGCATCATAAAGTAATCTATTTCTATTCATTGTAATCCCATCTATATTTTTTAAATATCCTAATTTTTTTGCTTCATGAGCAGATGTTGAAACTTTAGCCATTCCAATTAATTCAAAAGTTTTAATAATAGGAGGCATAGGTCCTTTAGCAATTGTATTTTGTTTTGAAAATCTTGATAGTAGCTCTTTACACCCTCCCCAAGCGGGTAAAATGCCTAAAGCTGCTTCAGTCAAACCAATATAAGATTCTATATGAGCTTGAACAAAATTAGAGTGCAATAAAATTTCACATCCACCTCCGAGAGCTAAGTTGAATGGGGCGCTTATGACAGGAAATTCTGAATATTTTAATTTTGAATATACTTCCTGACCTTTTTTTAGAATATTTTTTTCAACTTCTGAATCTAATCCTAAGTTACCCAAAAATAATGCTTCACCAAGATTTGCTCCAGCAGAAAAAAAATCACCTTCATTATAAATAATCATAGATTTATAAGATGTAGAAACTATATCTATTGATTGGCTTAAAAACTCTAAAGTTGCCATATCAATAGTATTGCTTTTGCTATGAAACTCAAATACTGTAACTTTATTGCCTATATCCCACAAACTAGCGGTATTAATTTTTATAATAGGTTTTTGAATTTTTTTGATATCAGATAGTAATATAATTCCATCAGGTCTTTTTAATACTTTAAATTTATTTGTTTGAAAATCATAATAATTAATTTCATTAGATTTAACTTTATAAAAATTATTGTCAGTAATTTTATCTAATAATGTAGGGATATCTTTTTTTGATTTAATAAAAATATCTTTTATAATGAATGGTCCGATTTCATCCATTAATTCAAAAGGTCCATATTTCCATCCAAAACCACTTTTCATAGCTTCATCAATATCCAAAATATCGTGTGATATTTCCTCTGTAATTCTTAATACATAATACAAAACATCTGAAATAACAGATAAAGCATATTTGGAATATTTATCTTCATTAAATAAAAAACTATTTATATCTTTTTTTATTAATTTAATATTTTGAATATTAGGTTTTGAACTTTTTGAGTATTTTTTTGAATTTAAATTTAAAGAATGCTTAATTTTTTTATTATTTTCATGAACTAATTTATAAAATCCACCAGTACCTTTTCTTCCAATAAGTTTATTATCAAGCATAAATTGAAAAATTTCAGGAGCCTTATGTACAGTTTTATAATAATCATTTGCTGGAATATTATTTAACAATGATTGCACAACAAGTGGAATTAAATCTAGACCTACAACATCAATTAATCCAAAAACACCAGTTTTAGGCACTCCAAATAAATTTTTTATAATTACATCAGCTTCTTCTACAGAAAGATTATAATTAATTGCTTCTACAGCGGCGCGTTCTATCCAAAAAATACCAATACGATTTCCTATAAAACCTGCAGTATCTTTTGTTTCAATAACCGTTTTGCCTAAATTTATATCACAAAAAAATTTAATTTTTTCAAAAATTTCAATGTCTACTTCTTTAGATTTAACGATTTCTAGTAACTTTAAATATCTGGGTGGATTAAAAAAATGAGTTATCAAAAAATTTTTTTTGAATTTTAATGACAATCCTTCTGTTAATTGATTAATGGGAAAAGTAGATGTATTTGATGATATGATTAAATCATTATTCATTATTTTTTCTATTTTTTTATATAATTCTTTTTTGATATTTAAATTTTCGATAATAACTTCAATAACCCAGTCACTTTCATTAATTTTGTTTAAATCATCTTCTATATTGCCTGATTTTATTAAATTAATATTGGATTTTAATGTAAAAGGACTTGGTTTTATTTTTAGTAAATTATTAATAGCTTGACTAGAAATATTACTTCTATTTTTATCCTTTTGATCAACTATATCTAAAAGATTAACCTCACAGCCCACATTAGCAAAATGTGCTGCAATAGCTGATCCCATAAGTCCTGATCCTATAACAGTAATTTTTTTAATCATTAATTAACAGTTTCAAGAACTGTAGCGATACCCTGACCTAATCCTATACATTGAGTTGATAAAGCATACTTTTTATTTTCTCTTCTTAATAAATCTGCTGCTTTACCAGTTATTCTTGCTCCAGTCGCACCTAATGGATGTCCTAATGCAATTGCTCCACCATCAATATTTACTTTATTATGATCTATATTTAAATCCTGAATACAAGCTAGTGATTGAGAAGAAAAAGCTTCATTTAATTCTATAATATCAATATCTTTAATAGATAAATTTGCTCGTTTAAGTGCTTTATTTGAAGCTCCTATAGGTCCTAAACCCATTACCTCTGGGGCACAGCCTTCAACTGCTGTTGAAACTATTCTTGCTAAAATATCTAAATTGTTATTTTTTGCATATTCTTCTTCACAAATTAATGTTGCTGCCGCACCATCAGTCAAAGGAGAGGATGTTCCAGCCGTAATAGTTCCATTGTCATCAAAAGCTAATCTTAAGCCATTCAAAATCTCTTGATTAGTATTTGGTCTTATTGCACCATCTTTATTACAACCATTAATAATTGTTATTTCATCTTTAAAATTACCTTTTGTTTGAGCTTCATAAGCCTTTTGATGACTTGAAATTGCAAATTCTTGTTGATCTTTTCTTGTTAATTGATATTTTTTAGCAACATTTTCAGCAGTTGTACCCATCGACAAATAAACATTAGGATTGTCATCATTTAATTTAGGATGTGGCATTGGATTAAAACCATTCATCGGAACTCTGGTCATACTTTCTACTCCGCAACATATAAATGCCTTACCAGATCCCATAGCTATAGATCCTGCAGCAATGTGAATAGATTGCATAGAAGAGCCGCACCATCTATTTACAGTCATACCCGCTGTATTTATATTCATGCCTGTCATAAAAGTAACAATTTTACCAATATTAAAACCTTGCTCACCTTCAGGAAATGCACAACCTGCTATAATGTCTTCAATATCTTCGGGATTTATCTTTGATTTTATAACTAAGTTTTTTATCACTTCTGATAACATATCTTCAGGTCTGACGTTTATAAGCTCTCCCTTATTAGCAATAGTAAAAGGTGATCTAGAATAACCTGCTATAACTGCATTAATCATTTAATATCTCTCAATTTTCTTCTTAATATTTTACCTACATTAGATTTAGGAATTTCATTGATAAATTCAACAATTTCAGGAATCTTATAGCCAGTTAAATATTTTTTACAATGTTGAATCACATCCTGATTATTTAATGTAGAATTTGGAACTTTAGAAATAAATAATTTAATTTTTTCATTACCATCATTATCTTTAATTCCTATGCATCCAGCTTCAAATATATTTTCATGCATCATTGCAATTTCTTCAATTTCATTTGGATAAACATTAAATCCAGAAATAATTATCATATCTTTTTTTCTATCTACAATTTTAGGGAAACCTTTTTCAGTCATAATTCCTATATCTCCAGTTTTAAACCAACCTTCAGGGGTCATAACCTTATTAGTTTCTTCATCATTTTTCCAATAACCTTTCATCACCTGTGGTCCTCGAATACAGATTTCTCCGGGTTCATTGAATTTTAGATGATTTCCTTTATCATCTTGTATTGAAATTTCTGTAGAAGGTAAGGGTAATCCCAAAGAATCACTAAATTTATCAACTCCAATAGGATCAATCGAAGCTGCAGGTGAAGTTTCAGACAAACCATATCCAACACTCAAAACATTTCCAGTTACATTTTGCCAATTTTCAGCTACATTTTTTTGTACTTGCATCCCTCCTGCTAACGAAATGCGTAATTTACTAAAATCACAATTTCGAAAATCATCCTCAAGAAGTAATTTATTAAATAATGTATTTACGCCACTGATAAATGTAAATTTATGTTTTTTTAATTCTTTTATAAAAGATTTAATGTCTCGTGGATTGGTTATTAATATATTATTAGCTCCAAAATTAAAAAAAGTAAGTGAATTACAAGTTAATGCAAAAATATGGTATAATGGTAATGCGCATATAGCAGTGTCTTCTCCATACTTTAAATGAGGCCCCAACCATTCCTTTACTTGTAAAACATTTGATAATATGTTTTTATGAGTTAACATTGCAGCTTTTATAGTACCTGAGGTTCCTCCAGTATATTGTAAAAAAGCAATATCTTCTAAGTTAAGGGTAATTTCTTTTAATTGATATTTTGAATGATTATCAATAATTTCTGAAAATTTATAGTATTTTTTCAAATTATATTTTGGAACCATTTTTTTTATTTTTCTTAATACAAAGTTCATTAAAATACCCTTTGTGCCTAACATTTCACCAACAGAAGTAATTATTATATTTTTAAGATTTGTTTTATGTATAATTTTTTCTATTAAATGAGCAAAATTTTCTAAAATAATTATTGTTTCAGATCTAGAATTATTCAGCTGGGTCTCGAGTTCTCTTTCTGTATATAAAGGATTGATATTTTCGACTATCATTCCACCCTTTAAAATTCCAAAAGTGCAAATTGGATACTGTAATAAATTTGGCATCATAATAGAAACTATGGATCCTTTAGATAAGTTCAATTCGTTTTGTAAAAAAGAAGTTAAATTTGAAGATTTATGATGTATTTGATCAAAAGTAAGAGATACACCAAAATTAGTAAAAGCTTGCTTTGTATGAAAACGTTCAACAGTTTGCTCAAACATATCAATCAATGAATTAAATTCATCAAATTTTATTGTGCTTGATACACCAGTAGGATAACTTTTTAACCAAGGTTTAATTGTGGAATTTTCCATATTATTTCATAATAACAAGATAAAAATATCAATCAAGATATAGATCTTCAAATAATTTACTACCAGGTTTTACTGCATATTTATCAAAATTAGTTTCCCCAGATTCCTTTATTACATATTCATCAATAAAAAAATTACCGCTGCATTCTGTGGATTTTTTTGATAATATAATATGAGCTGCATCAGCAACAATCTCAGGTTTCCTACATTGTTCAGGAGTAACAAATCCTCCTAACATGGATATAGCTGAGGTATTGATAGCTGTTTTTGTCCATAAACAATTTACAGCAATATTATATTTTTTATATTCACTTGCCATGCCTAACGCAAGCATACTCATTGCATATTTAGAAGTTGTGTAAGCAGTAAAATTTTCAAACCATTTAGGCTTTAAATTAATAGGGGGACTTAAATTTAAAATATGTGGATTGGACGATTTTTTTAAAAATGGAAGACATGATTTAGAACATAAGAATGTGCCTCTAACATTAATGTCATGCATTAAGTCATATCGTTTCATAGGAAGAGATTCAGTATTAAATAAATTTATTGCACTAGCATTATTTATTAAAATATCTATTGAACCTAATTCTTCAATTACTTTATTAACAGCATTCTCAACTTCATCGTCAAATCTTATATCTGTTTTAATAGGTATTGATTTTACTCCAAAAGTTTCAATTTCATTTGCTGCTGTATAAATTGTACCGGGTAATTTAGGGTGAGGAACATCAGTTTTTGCAAGTATAGCAATATTTGCCCCACTCTGCGCTAATTTTTTTGCGATACATAAACCTATTCCTCTGCTAGCTCCTGTAATTACAACGTTTTTTTTTTCAAAAAAATTCATTAAAATTCCATTAAAGAATGGATTTTAATATTTTTATTTAATAATTTTTTTTCTCCCTGTAATTCAGGTAAATTAATTATAAAACCAGCACCAACAATTTTTTTATTCTTAAATTTATTAATGAGATCTATCGCAGCTAAAGCAGTTCCTCCAGTCGCCAAAAGATCATCTATAATTAACAAGTTTGTATGATTATCAAGAGCATCTTTGTGTATATGCATTTCTGTTGATCCATATTCTAATGTATATGAAACTTTAAAAGTTTCCCCAGGTAATTTATCAGGTTTTCTTAAAGGTATAAAAGCAGTATTTAAATTATATGCTATTGCTCCAGCCATAATAAAACCTCTTGATTCTATGCTAAGTATTGCATCTATTTTTGAATCTCTCCAAGGATTAGTCATTAAATTAATGACATTTTTAAAATGTTTTGAATCTTGAAGTAAGGTTGTAATATCTCTAAATTTTATTCCTTTTACTGGATAATCTAATATTGTTCTTACATATTCTTTCATTTAAATTCTTTCATCTCATTAATATCAAATAATGTAATGGGTGCAAAATTATTTTCACAATCATAAGTTTTTGAATATGGATAATTATTAAATGATTTAGAAATTTTATCTTCAGTTTTTAATAAATTTTCAAAATAAGATAACATTAATTTGTTCGGATTAGCATGCGGCGCGATACTTCTGATATATCTAATATTTCTATCTATATTAGAAATATCAATACTGCACATAGTATAGGTAGCTGTAGCCATAGACCTTGAAATTCCACACCAACAATGAATAACAATTGAATTATCAGGATTCCAAGTATCGACAAAATCAGCAATTGTTTTTGCATTTTTTTCTGTAAATAAAGTTTGGTCTATATGAGAATTTTGACCTGGAATTCGATAAAGAGGACCCTTATCACTGATGCTAACTATATCATCAAATCCTAATTTTAAATGATTGGCTATTCCTTTTGGGGTTTTGGGTTCAAAACCAGGATCAATAACTGAAATAGCGTGTGTAGGTTTAATACTCTCACAAACATTTTCAAAATCAGATAAAGAACATACTACTATCATAATAAAAAATAAAAAGGTGGTATTAAACCACCTTTTTAAAAAAACAAATAAAATTTATTGAGCTATAGCATCTGCTAAAATAGTATTAGCTTCATCATTAAGAGCATCAAGTGTTGATCTTATATCATCGCCATTAATAATTGCAGCATAAGCTTTTTCTACTTCTCCTCTAACAGAATAATAAGCTGGAACCGAAGGTTCTCCTTTTCCATATTTTATTAGACCTAGAGATCTATCATACTGAGGAAGAGCATTTCTTTTTTCTTGGATTAATGGATGATTTGCAGAAGAAGTTCTTACAAATCCATATCCACTTTCAGTTGACCACACAGCTGAATTTTCAGTATTAGAAATATATTTCATCCATTGATACGCTGCAACCATTCGATTAGCATCTCCTGTATTTCCCATGATTAAACCACCACCATATAAATTCATAACAGGTTGTGATGTTGAATGAGGAACTTTTGAAATTTCCCAATTTCCATTATAACCTTCTTCAATAGCTTTTTGGAAATAAGTAATTCCTGAAGTTGATCCTAATGCAAATAAATTTGATCCAAGACCTAAATATTGTTGATCAGCATATTTATCTCTAGTTACTTGAGCGCAACCTTTATTGGCCATGCCTTGAATAAATTCCATTGCAGAAACAGCTTCTTTACTGTTAAGAATATATTGACCCGCATTGTAATCAAATACATCGCCACCATGAGCAAATACCCAGGCTGCAAAGTTACTAGCATCTGTATCGATTTCATATCCTAAGCTTGGAGTATCTCCAACTTTGCCACTAAATGTACTGTTAGTAGCTGCACATGCAGCTTCAGCAAATTCAGCTGGCGTTTGAGGTTCTGACAAACCTAATTCATTTAACCAATCTTTGTTGTAATAAACAACTTCTATTGATTTTCCAACCTCATGTAAAAGTTTTGGATTACCATCAAAATATGGAGAAAAGCCCACAGTCCAGTTTGCACCCCAATCATCAATGTCTTCTTGAGTTACGCCCCACTTCTTACTGTTAGCTAAAATATTTTGATCTATTGCAGCATTAATTTGAAACATATCTGCTGCAGCATTACCATAACCTCTTGCTACATCAGCTTGATCTGAAGTACCTGCTGTTGTCATCATAGCAGATTGTACTTTTCCATAATGCCCTTTATAAGTAATATTAACTTTAATACCTGTTTCTTTTTCAAATCTTTCAGCTCTTGCTTTCATTGCATCTAATCTTTCATCAGAATATTGAACCCAAAATTCTACTACCTGACCTTCAGGATTAGCATTTTCAATATCTGCTGCAGTTACAGCAAAAAGTTGTGTTGATGAAAAAAAAGAAATTAAAAAAATAAATTTAATGAGAATTTTCATATTAAGCCCCTTATTAAAATACACCTTATTAATAAATAAACCTTTGAGGTAAAAATACTAGATTTAAATTAAATATTTATTACAATAAATTGTTAACAATTTATTGTTTTAAACCAAAATTTGAAATACTTTCTAAAAACAATCTTTGAGTAAAAAAATACAATATAAGAACTGGAAATATTGAAATTAGTGATGCTGCCATTAATAAATTATAATTAGCGCCTACTTCCCTTATAAAACTATAAATAGAAACAGTTACTGGAAACCAATCTTCTTTTGTCAAGATAAGTAGCGGCCAAGCAAAGGAATTCCATGCTAAAATAAATGCAAATAAAGCAATTGTAACTATTATTGGCATACTCATGGGGATAACTACTTTCCTTAAAAAAAAGAAATGTGTAGCACCATCCATTCTTGCCGCATCCCATAATTCATTAGGTATTTTTCTAAAATATTGTCTTAAAAGAAAAATTAAAAAAACATTTCCAAAAAAAGGAACAGTTAAGCCCTGCAATGTATTCATCCATGAAGGTCCAAAAGGTAAAGGAAAAATATCACCTCTAATAATAAGTAGATGGGGTAATAAAGCAATAATTTCAGGTATCATCAATGAAATCAAAAGACCATAAAAAATAATATCCCTAAAAGGGAAATTTATTTTAGCGAATGCATATGCTGCTGGTATACTTGTACACAAAACGCCTGAGACAATTACAAAACTAATGATTATACTATTAATTGTATATTTTTGAAAATTATTAGATTCCCATACTTGAAGATAATTTTCAAACATAAGTTTTTTAGGAAATAAATATTGATTTGATGCTTCTCCAGCAGTCATAAGAGAAGTGCTAACCATATAAAGAAGAGGATAAATAGATAAAAGTAAAACAACAAAAAGAATAAAATAAGGCAATATCAATTCTTTGTTGTAATATTTAATCATAGTTTAGTCTCTTTCTAAAAATTACATATTGAGAAATAGCTAGAACGTTCAAGATAATAAATAAGACTACACCTTCTGCTGCAGCATATCCAAATTTAACTCTATCCCAAAAATGATCAAATATTTCAATAGTTACAACATCCATAGTTTCACCTGCTGAGGAAGTTTTCATAACAAGAATATGATTAAAAGCTTGAAACGAATTTATAAAGCCAGTTAGTAAAAGAAAAAAAATTATTGGCATTAATAGAGGAATGGTTATTTTAATAAATGTTTGCCATCTTGTAGCTCCTTCCGCTTTTGCTGCCTCATAAAGATCAGAAGGAATAATTGATAATCCTGCTAATAAAATAATTGCGTAATATCCAGTGTAAGACCAAACTCCATAAAAAATTGAAGTTGTTAAAGCTAAACTAGGCCCTGCAAAAAATCCTTCTAATTTAATACCAAATAGTATTTCACTTAATTTACGTTTATCAAACAACCACATTTGTGGGTCATAACCAAAAAAACCTATAAATTCATTTAATATAGAATTTTCTGCTTTACCAAATATAATAAAAAAAACAGCGCCACCCATTACTGCAGGTGTAATATAAGGAAAAAGTAAAATCATTTGAAAAAATTGTTTTCCTTTTAGTTTTTGGTAAAGAGCATATGCTATTAATAAACCTAATCCTACTTCAGTAGTTATCGCAAAAAAAGAATAATAAAAAATATATATAAGAGAATTTAAGAAATCTTGATCTCCTGTCGCCATCATTGAAGACCAACTTTTATTAATAATAAATAAACTTATAATTAAAATAATAATTGATGTAATAAAAACTAAAATTTTACTAGAAAATTTGTTTTTATATTCTGACCAAAACCAATATGAAAAAATTAATAACAAAAGTCCAAAAATAAAAATCCAAAAAGAACTTATGTCTCCTAAAATTCTTTGATAATTTTCAAATCCTAAAAACCTACCTTTAAAAACTTTCCACTTATGAACGCTCATATACATACCAAAAAAAACAGGAAAGATCCCGAATAAACCAATTATTAAAAAAGCAGGTAGTATAAAAATATATCCATTAATTTGATTTGAGTATTTGCTAATAAATTTCATTTAAAAAATTATAATAGTATTCATTAAATTTCTATTAAGTATTTAATTATTAATCACATTTGGCAAATCATTAATAGATTTAATTCTGATATCTGGTTGAATAAAATTTGAATTTTCATCATGTTTTTGATATTTTCCAGTTTTTACCTGTATTGCTTTGATTAAATTATCTTTAGATCCTTTAATATCTGATATAATATCATCTCCAATCATCAATATTTCATCTTTATTTAGATTAAGAGAATTGATTGCTAGATCAAAAAAATCTTTCTCAGGCTTTCCTATTACTATTGCATTTTTATTGGATGCATACTCTAGAGCTGAAACAAAAGGTCCTAAATCCAAAGAAATTGTGTCTTCTCTCTTGCAATATTTATTTTTATGTAAAGCTATTAATAAACATTCGTTATTATTAATTAATTGGAAAACATGATTCAAAGTTATCCAATTAAATTCTTTATAGATATCTCCTATAATTACAGCTTTGGGCGATTTATCGTCAATTATAAAATTCTTAAAATCTGGAAATAAATCAGGATTTGTCATAAGAAATATATTATTAATATTATTATTCCTTAGAAAATAGTTAATTGCTATGGAGGGAGTAAAAATATCGTCTTCTTTTAGATTAAATTCTAAATTAATTAATTTTTTAAAAATTGAATTCCTTGAAGTAGTTGTTGTATTTGTTAAAAATCTAATTTTGTATTTTTGTCTTAATTTATCAATAGTTTCTATAGATCCTTCAATAACTTTATTATCAGAATATAATACACCCTCAAGATCAATGAGTAATCCTTTTATATTTTTCATCTTATTCATTATAAAAACAAATTAGTTTATAAATAACAATAAATATCCAAAAAAACAAACAAACTTCAATTAATTTAATTAATATCAATGAATTATTAATCATTATCAGTTAATATAGTTTCCTTAATGAATCCAAATAATAAGTTTAGTGTGAAGCTCTCATGGTCACTTTATGACTGGGCTAATTCAGCTTGGTCTGCAATTATTATTACTTTTATATTTTCAAGATACTTTGTAGATGTATTAGCTCCTAATGAAAATATAGGAACATTATATTGGACATGGACTATAGGAATTTCAAGTTTAGTAGCAGCTTTTGTTAGTCCATTTTTTGGAAGTATTTCAGATCAATCACAAAAATCTAAAAACTGGCTAATTTTTACAACATTAATTTATAGTTTGATATCAATAAGTTTTTGGATGGCAGTTCCTGGACAAATAAATCTTATGTTTATTATTATATTTATTTTTATTGGCAATATATCTTATGAGATTTCTCAAATTTTTTATAATGGTCAA
>PTKX01000033.1 GCA_002938195.1 Alphaproteobacteria bacterium MarineAlpha5_Bin7
TCAAAGTTTTGAAGTTGTTCTTGTTGATCGCCATCACCTGTTAGTGTTAACATTTGGCAATCTGCATTTATTTGTGCACAAGCATCCTTAAAACCTTTATGAACTGCTGCCCAAAAAGCATTATTTGTATCACTATGCATTACGAAATTAAATTTATATTCAGCTTTTGCAGCTGAAGAAAATAAAAAAAACATAGCTAAAAAAGCAAAAAAAATTGATGTCAATTTTTTCATATTTCCTCCTAAATTATAATGATACACATAACAGCACAAAAAAATTAAAACAAGATTATTTTTTCTTTAAAATTAGCTATTTTTTTAGTATATTTCATATATGAAATACCTTCACACAATGGTTCGAGTAACTGATGTCGAAAAATCCCTAGATTTTTATTGCAATAAATTAGGGCTAAAAGAAATAAGGAAAAAAGAAAGTGAAAAGGGTAGATATACATTAATTTTTCTGGGAGCTGATAATAGTGATGATAAACATGCTCTATTAGAGTTAACATATAATTGGGATCCTGAAGAATATACTAGTGGAAGAAACTTTGGTCATTTAGCTTACAGTGTAAAAAATATTTATCAAACATGTGATGATTTAATAAAAAAAGGCGTAATAATTAATAGGCCTCCTAGAGATGGTCATATGGCTTTCATTAAATCACCTGATGGTATTTCTATTGAAATTTTACAAGAGGGCGATGCGCTACCAATTCAGGAGCCTTGGAAATCAATGGGGAATACTGGTAGTTGGTAATCTTGCATTAAATTTTTTTAGTTTATAAAACAAGTGATCAAATTTAAATTATTATTTAATTATTAAAGATATCTCTTCTTCTGTTAGAGGTATTGGCTTTAGACAAGTGGTTCTTAAGTCTATTTGATTTGCATTTTTAGAGGCATTAATAATTGATTCTATAATATCTAAAACATGCAATGCCAATTCTCCATTACATCTATTTATTTTCTTATTTTCAATTGCTTTAATCATTTCTGATAAACCAACGCCTCTATAATTAGATTGCTTTGACGCTTCATTGCTTCTTCCACTATGATTAAATATATTTGTTTTTCCAATAAACATTTCCTCTGTAGAATATTCCTTCCATAAACCACCTTGGTCATTTGAGATCATTACAGGTCCACCAAACATATTAGGGTCAGGAACTATTATTGATCCTTTTGTTCCATATAACTCCATATGATTTTGTTGATGATTAATAATATCAAAAGACAAAAGAAACTGAATAATTGTTCCATTATGAAATTCTAAACTTGCCATGTAAGAGGTTGGTGTTTCTACATTAATTTTTTCATTTTTTCTTGGACCTTTTTCTATCACTCTATGGTCTTTTATTTTTATTCCTCTTCCTCTTACATTTTTAGCCGGACCTAAAAGATGAACCAACATGGTAAAAAAATAAGGTCCCATATCCCTTACCGGCCCCCCTCCTTCTTGGTACCATGAATCTGGGTTATGATGAAATGTCTCAACACCTGGAAACCCAAATATAAATTGTCCAAGAATTACATTGCCAATTTTACCCTCATCTATAAACTTTCTGGATAATTGTCCACCACCTCCTAAAAATGTGTCAGGTGCATTTCCTAAATATAATTTATTTTTTTTTGCTAAATCAACTAATTCTTTTCCTTGATCAAAAGTGATTGATAAAGGTTTTTCACAATACGAGTGTTTTCCTGACAATAATGTTTTTTTTGTTACATTATAGTGAGCTTGTGGAATTGTGATATTTAAAACTATTTCAACTTCGTCATTATTTAGTAATTCTTCAACAGTTTGGTATTTTATCGAGTATTGATCAGCGCATTTTTTTGCAACACTTTCGTTAATATCTGCACAACATATAAAGTTTATATTATTAAAATATTCCTGACTTCTAAAATAAGTTTCAGCAATGTTTCCACAACCAATTACTCCAATTTTTTTCATAAATAGATTTTATAACAGAAAATGATTAACTTTCTAAACTCCCTTACGTTGTCTATTTTTTCCTTTGATATGTTCTTCGTGAGCTTTTTTATTTTCTTCAGTGGAAGATACTTCTAATGTTGGACTTTCCCAAAAAGCTGTTCCCTCAAGCCATTGATATCCGTCGGTTTTAATACAAATAACATAAGTTTTGTCAGATTTTTTTGCACGCATAAAGGCAGATTCTAGATCTGAAATTGAGGAGACTGTTTCACCATTAGCTCCCATACTTTTAGCATGAGATACAAAATCAACAAACTCAACATTGCTCGCTCTTGCTTCTTTTAAATTACATAAATATTCTTTCCCCCCTTTAGCAAGTTGCAGTCTATTAATAACCATATGTCCACCGTTATCACAGATAATTATAATTAATTTTTTATTGTATAGAATGGAGGTGTAAATATCAGAGTTATGCAGTAAATAAGATCCATCTCCAATAAAGACAATTACGTCTTGATCAGGTTTTGCCATTTTAATTCCTAGTGCTCCAGATATTTCGTAACCCATACAACTAAACCCCCATTCTGTTTCAAAGGTGTTTAATTGTTTAGGTTGCCAAATTTGTACCACCTCCCCCACCAAGCCTCCTGCTGCGGTTACAACGATATCAGAGGGGTCAGCATTTCTATAAATAGCTCCTACCGCATGAGCGTACGAAGGTAACTTTTGATTAGTTGGTCCGCTTTGTTTCTCGATATATTTATCCCAATCTTCTTTTTCAGATATAGCTCTCTTATACCATTCGCTTGGCGCTTTCCATTCTCCCAAAGCATTTGATAATTCTATTAAACCAATTTTAGCATCACTAATTACAGGAGTTGCAAGATGTTTGGTGACATCAAAACGCGCTGTATTTATTGAAACTAGTTTAAAATCATTATTATGAAAATTTGACCACGAACCTGTTGTAAAGTCTCCTAGTTTTGTTCCAATAGCAAGAGCTAAATCTGTGTCTTTTGATAAACTATTAGAAGAGCCAACACCCAACCCTCCGATCGGACCAATATAATATGGGTCATCCTTATTCATACAACCAATGCCCATTACTGTTGTAGTAACCGGAATATTGTGTTTTTTTGAAAATTCTGATAAATCTTTTTCTGCTTCTGAATAAAGGACACCTCCTCCTGAAATAATAATTGGCTGTTTAGAAGATTTAATTTTTTCTGCAGCTAAATTGATTTGACGCGGATCAGGATAAACACGTCTTATTTCATGGACTTTTTCTTCAAAAAATATTTCAGGATAATCAAAAGCTTCTCCTTGAACATCTTGAGAAATAGAAATTGTTGCTGGTCCACACTCTGAAGGATCTAACATTATTTGTATAGCTTGAGGTAAAGAAGATAAAATTTGTTCAGGCCTGGTTATTCTATCAAAATATCTTGAAACAGCTTTAAAGGAGTCATTTTGTGTAACTGTTGGGTTAGAAAAATTTTCTACTTGTTGCAATACAGGGTCTGGAAAACGATTAGCAAATGTATCTCCTGGTAAAAATAACATTGGCAATCTATTACTTAACGCAACTGCTGCAGCTGTTATCATATTGGTAGCTCCTGGTCCAACAGATGAAGTAGATATAAAAATTTGTTTACGGCGCATGGCTCTAGAATATCCAATTCCTGTTAAAGCCATATTTTGTTCATGATGTCCTCTATAACCAGGAAGTTGATTTTGAAACTCTTCCATTGCTTGTCCCAAACATGCAACATTTCCATGACCATAAATAGCAAAAGCACCAGGAAATAGTGGAACTTTTTTATCATTAATAATAATTTTTTGAGCTATCAAAAACTCAAATAAAGCCTTGGCACAAGATTTACGGACTGTGTTCATTTTATAATTAAACTATTTATAATATTTATAATATTATAATAAAAAAATATAATATATATTTATTTATGAAATTGAAAAAATAAAAAACTAAGGAAATAGTAATAGATAAATTATATGGCAATACTTAAGGTAGCTCTTTTAGGTGTAGGAAGGATTGGCAGAATCCATGCTGAGAATATAGCTTTAAATACCAACGCTAAGTTAGAATGTATATATGATACAAATGTAAAATCTTCAAAAGAAGTCTCGGATCAGTATGGAGGAATAGTTCAAGAATCTGCTGATAAAGCAATTACAAATGAAAATGTAGATGTAGTCTACATTTGCTCAGATACTGCTACACATACAAAATATATATTATCTGCAGCAAAGGCAGGGAAGGCTGTGTTTTGCGAAAAACCAATTGATTTAGATATTGAAAGAGTAAATGAATGCAAAAAAGAATTAATTAATTACAAGGTGCCTATACATGTAGGTTTTAATAGAAGATTTGATCCTAGCCACTTGTCGGCAATCCAAAGAAAAGATAACGGAGAAATAGGAAAATTGGAACAGATTATAATTACAAGTAGAGATCCTAGTGGTCCTACAGCATCCTATTTAAAAGTTTCAGGCGGTATGTTCAGAGACATGACAATACATGACTTCGATTTTATGAGATTTATTTTAAAAGATGATCCCATTGTTGAAATTTTTGCTACTGGAGAAAGAATTTTTAGCGAAGAAGCAAAAGAGGCAGATGATATTGACTCTGCCATGATTATAATGAAATCAAAATCTGGCGTTCTATGCCATATTAACAATTCTAGGCATTCTTCATATGGTTATGATCAAAGAATTGAACTATTTGGAGATAAAGGAATGTTAATTTCAGATAATTTAACTCCTACTTCAGTAAAAAAATACAATAATGAATATACAAATTCTAAAAATCCTATATTGGATTTTTTTATCACTAGATACGATGAAGCGTATAAAAAACAACTTGAAAATTTTTTAGACTGCGTGATCAACAATAAACCAACATCTGTTAATTTTGAAGATGGAAGGAGTGCTCTAATTATTGCCAATGCTGCTTATGAATCAATGGAGTATAAAAAAAGTATTAAAATTAATTATGATAAATAAACATGAGTAAAATTGCTATTATGGGATCAATCCATAATGATGGATTAGTCTTTCTAAAAAATCAAGGCTATGAGATCTTTGAAATCACAAATTTTGCAGAAGAAAAATTGAAAAATGATCTGCATGACGTTGATGGTATTGTTTTGAGAACGGCAAAATTATCAAAAGAAGTTTTAGAAAATTGTAATAAATTGAAAATCATATCTCGTCACGGTGTTGGGTATGATAACGTTGATTTAAATACAATTAATAATAGAAAAATTGCTCTAGCAATCACTGGATCTTCAAACGCTGTTAGCGTTGCTGAATATGTTATGGGTATGTTTTTAAATTTATGCAGATTGATTAAAGAATCAGATCAATTGGTTAGAGAAGGAAAATTTAAAGAAAAAGCATCATTACCTGATTTTTATGAACTATATAATAAAAATGTTCTGATTCTTGGTTTTGGAAGAATTGGGAGGGCATTAGCTAAAAGATGTCATGGTTTTGAATCTAAAGTTATGGTGTACGATCCTTTTATTGAAAAAAAAATTATTGAAAAGAATTACTACAGCGCTGTTAATTTTGAAGAAGGTATTAAAAAAGCTGACTTTATAAGTTTACATCTTCCAATCAATGAAGAGACAAAAAATATGATTAATAAAGAAACTTTCAAGATGATGAAAAAAAATTGCATAGTAGTAAATGCTGCGAGAGGAGGTATAATTAATGAAAAAGACTTACATTGGGCCTTATCAAATGGCAAAATTTTTGGTGCGGCAATTGATGTCTATGAAAAAGAACCGCCAGATAAAAATAATTTTCTTTTTGATCTTAACAATATTATTCTATCTCCTCACAATGCTGCGCTTACCTTAGAATGCAGAAAAAGAATGTCTTTAGAATCATGTGAAAATATTTTTAATTATCTGGATAATAAAACTTTTTTAAAAAAAGAAAATATAGTTAACAAAAAATATGTTAATTTATAAATTTAAATATAACTTGCCATCTTCTTCAGTAATTTCATAAACTTTTAAAGGAGCGGATTCAGGATCGTTAATAGGATCGCCTGAAACAATACTAAATATTTTTCCACAACTCGCACATTCCAATTCTTCATTATCAATGTTGGCTTCACTTAAGTATGCTTGTTCTTCACATGTACAATGACCTTGAGTTGCAAAAAAACCAACTTTAAGACGATATATTGCATAATCAATTTCTTCATGTTCAAAATTCTCGACAGTATCTTCGTCAATGTCGTTTGATTGCCCTATATATACTGGGTCATTTTCTTCATTCATACCAAATTTTTAGAATATATTTTTAATAGAATAAATAATTTTTTTTAATTTTTTTTAATTTTTTTATCTAAATTTAATATTTTTGCGGGTTAACTGGTCAATATTAGTAACTCCCATTAACTTCATATCTCTCTCTATTTCAGATCTTAGGTTTTGTAGAGATTTTTCAACGCCTAATTGCCCTCCTGCTGCTAGGGCATACAAATACATTCTGCCTCCTGAACAAGCTTTTGCCCCTAAAGACAAGGCTTTTAATACATGGGTTCCTCTTCTTATACCCCCTTCACATATAACATCTACTTTATGTCCTACCGCATCAACTATCTCTGCTAGCTGATCAAATGGTGACCTGGATCCGTCAAGTTGGCGACCTCCGTGATTAGAAACCATGACTGCTGTAGCTCCAACATCAACTGCTTTTTTTGCATCTTCTACAGACATAATACCTTTTATTGCAAATTGCTTTCCCCAATTTTTGTTTATCTCTTCAACACCTTTCCAATCTAGAGAATTATCAAGCATTTTTGTGAAATAATCTCCAATAGTTGTCATTACGTTAGTGCCTTCATTAATATGATTTTTTAAATTGCTAAGTTCCCATTTTGGTTTAGTAAAATAGTCAAACGCCCACTTTGGGTGAGTAATAAAACTAAAAATACTACCTAACTTCAATTTCATTGGAATTGTGAATCCTGTATATAAATCTCTTTCTCTGTTTCCTCCAACTGCTGTATCAACGGTTACAGCCATTGTTTCAAAATTAGAATTCTTACAACGATCTATTAGATCTTTATTTAAGCCTTTGTCTTTATGAACATAAAGTTGGAATAATTTTGGAGTTGAAACTAAACTTGATATTTCTTCAATGCTTGCAGTGCCTAAAGAAGACACTCCAAACATAGTACCAAATTTTTCAGCTGCTTTTCCTACAGCAATTTCACCTTCATGATGAAACAATCTCTGAAGAGCTGTTGGAGCACAATAAAGTGGCATAGCTAATTTTTGTCCCATTACAGTTGTCGACATATCAATTTCATCAACCCCCGCTAAAACATTTGGGATTAAATCGCATGTATCAAAAGCTTCAGTATTGCGACGATAGGTGATTTCGTCATCAGCAGCGCCATCAATGTAGTGGAATATAGGTCCAGGAAGTCTTTTTTTTGCTAATTTTCTAAAATCTTTAACATTGTGGCAATTATTAATACTTCCAAACATTAAGCTGCAACTGTTTTTTGATTTTGTTCTCCCAAACCTTCAATGCCTAGCTTTAGTTCATCGCCTGGTTTTAAAAAAATCTGAGGCTTCATTCCTGCTCCAACACCAGGAGGTGTACCAGTTGAAATAACATCTCCAGGATGTAAAGACATAAATTGACTTAAATAACTTACTAAAAAATTTACATTATAAACCATAGTAGCAGTAGATCCATTCTGCATCCTTTTACCATTAACCTCCAACCACATTTTTAAATTTTGAGGATCTTTAACTTCATCTTTAGTTACTAAATATGGTCCAATTGGACCAAAAGTATCACATGATTTGCCCTTAACCCATTGTCCTGATCTTTCCTGTTGAAATGCTCTTTCGCTTAAATCATTTACAACACAATAACCTGCGATATGGTTTTGAGACTCATTTTCTTTAATATATTTTGTTTCTTTTCCAATTATTACGCCAAGCTCTACTTCCCAATCAGATTTAAGAGAATTTTTAGGAATCTCTACATTGTCGTTTGCTCCCATTATCGCACTTGTGGCTTTCATAAATATTACAGGTTCAGGAGGCACCTCCATTCCAGTTTCCGCAGCATGATCTGAATAATTTAATCCTATACAAATAAATTTACCAACACTGCTCTTATTAACACAAGGTGCATAATCAATTTCATCTTTAATAATTGGCAATGAAGATACATCAGCAGATTTAATTGATTCTATTTTTTCTATTGTTATATTTTCTTTATTCCAATCAGAAACCATACTAGAAGCATCTCGGTGATTATTTTCTTTATCAACTAAACCAGGTTTCACTGATCCATTATTTCTATATCTGAATAATTTCATTACAAAGTCCAACCTCCATCTATGATATGAAAACCGCCAGTAACAAAGGATGATTCGTCGCTGGCTAGGTATACAGCCATTGAAGCTATTTCTTCTGGCTGTGCTAATCGACCCATAGCTTGTCGATTTATAAAATCTATTTTTGCTTGTTTAGGATCTTCAGCCTGAGCAACTCTCTCTTCCCAAGAAGGTGTTTGTACCGTGCCAGGAAGAATCCCATTACATCTAATTCCTTGTTTAATAAAATCAGCAGCAATTGCTTTAATAAAACCGTTTAATGCTCCTTTAGTTGTTCCATAAATAAATCTATTAGGAGCGCCTGTAACACTCGATGCCGCAGAAGATACTATAATAATGTTTCCTTTTTTGCTGGATAGCATTTTTGGTATTAAAAAATTAACCATCAAATAAGCTGAATAAACATTGATATTCATTGAATTATGAAATTCCTCTGAAGAGCAGTCTAAAATTGTACCATTGTGTACAAATCCAACTGCATGAAAAAGAACATCAACTTTGTCAATAGAGTCAGAAAATTTTTTCACTTGATCAGCATCAGTAGAATCTAATTTTTGAATTTGAATATTATTTTCCTCCTCTTTTAATTCTTTAAGTTTGTCAAAATTAATATCGGTAGCAATAACATTGGCACCTTCCTTTGCAAAAGAAAGAGCTGTTGATCTACCAATACCTTGTGCAGCAGCAGTTACGATAATCTTTTTATCTTTTAGTCTCATGCTTTTTTCTTACTCCAATATTCTCCATCTGGAAAAAGAAATGTTTTAACAGAGTCAGATTTCATTTCAATAGAATATCCCGAGTCTAATGGTGGCATATAATTTCCATTATTAACTTTGCACGGATAAACAAAATGTTCATGTAAACTGTCAGCATATTCTACTAATTTGTCATCTTTTTTGCCAGTAACCAAAACATAATCAATCATACATAAATGTTGTACATATTCACATAAACCTACGCCACCTGCATGTGGAAATACTGGGATATTAAATTTATTTGCCATTAAAAGAATTGTAACAATCTCATTAATGCTTCCTAAACGACAACTATCTATTTGACATACATCTAGCGCCTGTAATTCAAAAAATTGTTTGAACATAATTCTACTTTCACAAGCTTCTCCAGTTGCTAATTTTATATTCCCTACCACATCTTTTATTTTTTTGAATCCAATTACATCATCGGGGCTTGTTGGTTCTTCAACAAAAAGTAGATCAAATTTTTTATATGCGTTAATATGTTTAATTGCTTGATCAATACTCCATTGTTGGTTGACATCAACCATAATGGAACATTCATTCCCAATTGTATTTCTAATTATTTCTAATCTTTTTACATCTTCATCAATATTAGTTCCAACCTTGACTTTGAAATGCTTCCAACCCATTGCGGTGTATCTTTTACATAATTCAACAATTTTGTCGTTTGAATATCCAATCCATCCTGCTGCAGTAGTATAAGAAGGATAACCTTCCTGAAGAATATTGTTAATTCTTTCAGATTTATATTTTTGACTTTCAACTAGAAAATTATATGCTTCATCCTTACTTAGAGTATCTTCTATATATTTAAACACTAACCAATTCATTATTTGATCAGGTTCCTGATCAATGACATATCTCCACAAAGGTTTATTATTTTTTTTTGCTATCAAATCCCATAATGCATTAAAAATAGCTGCAGTAGCCATATGCACTACACCTTTTTCAGGTCCTAGCCATCTTAATTGACTATGATCAACACAATCGTACCAAAGTTTACCTATATTTTTTTCCACCTCATCTAAAGATAGGCCAATAAATAATGGAAAAAAATGTTTAACACATTCAGCTACTATATCATTGCCTTTGCCAATAGTAAAAGCCATGCCGTATCCTTTAAGATTACTCTCTGAAGTATAAATAGTTACATAGGCTGCAGAATAATCAGGATCACTATGTATTGCATCTGATCCTGTTAAATCCTCTGAAGTGGGAAAACGAACATCATCAACAGTTATTTTATTTATTTTAATCATATCTATAATTCCTTATATCTTTTTAAAGGTTGCATTATCAATAAAATCCCAATCCAAATCGATTCCTAGGCCGGGTTTTTTTGGTAAATATGCAAAACCATCTCTTACATCAATAGATTCTTTCAGACCAAAGTTAAAATATTCATAAGGAACTAAAACTTCAAAAAATTCACTATTTTTTATTGCAGCACAACAATGAAGGTTTACAAGCTCTAAGGGATGGTAAATTGCTGTGTGAATTTCACATTGAACTCCAAAACTTTCTGCCAAATGAGCTGTTTTTAATGTTGCTGTGATTCCTCCACTCCAAGAAACATCAGCTCTTACCATATCAACAACACGGGTTGATATGCATTCGGCTACACTGTATGGATGTTTTGCAATAACTTCTGTTCCAATTATTGGTATATCTAAAATTCTTGTTAGTTCTCTCAAACCATGAAAATTTTCATCATATAAAGGTTCCTCGTACCAATGATAATTTAATTTTTCTAATTCACGGCCAAAACGTAAAGCTTCTTCAAAAGTATACGGTGCAACTGGATCGCTCATTAATTTAAAATCATTTCCAACTGCATTTCTAACGGCTACATGAGCCTCTAAATCAAAATCATATTTTCCCGGAGGGTGTAATTTGTAAGCATTAAAACCTCTAGTTTTATATTCTATTGCCTCTTTTGCGTAAGCTTCAGGAGTTTGAAGCACTAATGAACTTCCATAAATTGGAACTGAATCTCTATAAGCCCCTAAATATTTATACAAAGGCTGGTTTGCTGCCAAGGCTGATAAAAGCCAACAATTTATATCAAATGGACCATAACTATAAATAGGCGCATGATTCCACCATCGATCTGCCATTCTGTATTCATGCCAATGTTTTTCTCTATAAAGTGGATCTCTACCAACAAAAAAAGGTTTAAAAATTGAATGTGCGATTTCTCCAGCCATCAATGCCCCTCTTCCAGCAAAACCGAAGGTAGAAGCAGTTAACCCTTCATCAGTTTCAAAAGTAATAACCAAAAACTCCAAATCAGATTTTTTCCCGTCACGCATTTCTGTATCTTTCATTAAAGGTTGTGCATGACGACACATACGTATTTCTATGTTAGAAATTTTCATTATTACAAAGAAAATTCTTCTATTATTTGTTTGGTATGTTGACCAATAACTGGAGCAGCTCTATCAGATTTATAAACTTCATTATTTATCCTTATAGGGCACCTTAGAGTTTCTATATCTAATCCATCAAATCTCTTTATTCTTTGCAACATATCTAATACTTTAAAGCCATCATTTTGCATCATTTTGTCCCATTCCAATACTTCTGCGCACCAAATATCAGCTGGTTGCAATATATCAAGCCAGTACTGTGTTGATTGTTTAATCAACCAGTTTCCAATCATTTTTTTAATTTCATCTCTTTTTGTAAACCATTCTTTTTGATCTGTAAAAGTAGTAATTGAATCTAATTTTAACAATTCACCTAATTGTGGAATTGGCGTCATAGCTATTGCCAAATAACCGTCTGATGTTTTATATATTCCATAAGGGGCCGATAAATATGCATGAGCATTATTAAAAGAACTTCGGACTGGTTTTCTATTACCATCGTTAAGATAAGTTGTTAAAACTTCAAATTGAAAATCTAAAAGAGCTTCCATTAAGCTTGTCTCCACATAACTTCCTATATCAGTCTTCAAACTTTTTACTAAAGCTGAAAGAATACCTTCTACTAAATAATGTCCAGCTAACATATCCGCTGCAGCTAAGCCCATTGGCGTAGGAGCTTCTCCTCCATTTCCATTTAACCAAACAAGTCCAGACCGTGATTGAGCTAGTAAATCTTGACCGGGCAAATCTTTCCATGGCCCTTTATCGCCATAACCACTTATTGTGCCGTAAACAATTTTAGGGTTAATTTTTTTTACGTTCTTATAATCCAATCCTATACGTTCTATAACTCCAGGTCGAAAATTCTGTGTTATTATGTCAGCCTTAGAAATTAATTTTTTTAATTTTTCGAGATCTTTTGGATCTTTAAGATTAGCTTCAAAGCTTTCTTTATTTCTGTTGATTGCGTGAAATAAAGTGCTATCTCCCTCTAAATCAGTATCACTAATATATAAATTCCTGCATAAATCACCAACCCCAGGTCTTTCAATTTTAATTACACGCGCTCCAAGATCAGAAAGTCGTAATCCTGCAACAGGACCAGATAAAAATTGACTAAACTCTAGAACTACAAATCCATCAAGAGGTTTACTATTTGTTGACATAAAAACTTTTCTCAAATTCTTTAGTTAAATTATCAAAAACTGATATTTCGCTCTCTCCAGAAGATAAATAATTGTTTATTATCGTGCCTCCTACATCTTGAAAATACATATAACCGTCATATCTGGGTCTTAGCCATGCTTTTTCAAGTGTATCTAGAGTATCTTCAAAAAAATTGTTGCAGTCTATATTGATATTTTGATCCTTCCATGCACTAATATGACCTGGTTGACCTCCTGAAAAATAAAATAAATCTTTCTGACAAATCTCAGAAGCTACATAAAAAGCATAATCTAAGGCAACCTCTTTGTTTTTTGATTTTGAAGAAATTGCTAAACCGGTTCCTCCAATTTGAGATCCTTTGCAGTTATTTTTTTCTTCATTAAATGAAGGAATATTTGTGAATTTAATTAAATTTTTTCGGAATCCTTCTCTTGAATAATTAGAATATCCATAAAGTATAGGGCAATATAATTTATCTTCATTTGCAGACATATAATCTAAAACATTGATTGGATTCATAGATAAACATTCCATTGGCACTAAATCAGAAAGTTTTTTCATTAATTTAAGAATTGTTAAACCAATTTGTTTATCCATAAATTCATTTTCATTTTTATTTATCGGATAGCCTATATTAGCCGCAATACTATTAAAGTATGAAATTGAGTCTACTGGTTTAATGGCTAATATTACTTTTGAATTTTCAGCTAATTTTATAACTTCTTCAAAGGTATCTGGAATATCTTCAAGAGACCCAGGTCTGTACGCAGCAACAGGAGCAGCTGCATCAATTGCTAGAGCATACTGATGATTATTGAATTCATAACTTTTATGAGAAAGACCAACAGAATTAATGGCTAATTCACTTAAATCATTTTTAAATTTTTCAGCTTTATCAAATTCAATTAGTAGTTCTTTTCGAGAAGCTTCTCCAACATGTGGGTGGTCAATAACCATCAAATCATATTCATAGGCCATTTCCTCAATAGGACGATCTGCAAAAGCCTGCAAAGGTCTTTTATCCCAAATTATTTCTACTTCAGTATTTTTTTTTTTATATTCTAAAGCTGTAGCTTCCATAGGAGCAAAACCTCTTGGATGATCCCAGGAAATACCCTTCAATGTAGGCATTTATTTTTTTACCTCTACTTTATCCTTCCATTTTTCAGGATCTTTATATGTTACTGAATGAAGATGTTCACAATATAACACTAATTCTCCTTCACCTTTAAAGACTTCATAACTTGTTCTGACTAGTCCCATTTTTAAATATTTTGGTCTTTTTTCCATATTTGTTCTTATCGTATAAATTGTATCTCCAATAAAAGTTGGTTTGATGAATCTTAATTTATCATAACCATAACTAAATGAATTTACACAATTGGTTGCCACTAAACCTAAACCATAAGAAAAAACCATAGCACCTGCAACCAAACGTTTATTAAAAACTCCCTCCGTCGTTGCAAAATTCTC
>PTKX01000034.1 GCA_002938195.1 Alphaproteobacteria bacterium MarineAlpha5_Bin7
ACCTTAGTATGTTATTTAACTATAATTTCAACATTTTTATAACCTTTTGAAATAAAAGAGGAAACAATTTTATTAGCATTTTCATTTTCAATTGGGCCAATTAAAACATCGAATAAATTATCATTATTTTCAATAGTTCTTTCATAATAAACTTTCAATTCATTTAATATTTTACTAATTTCTTCATAAGATTGAAAATTAGTAATTTTTATATATAATTTTTCTTCTTTAACTTCTTCAAAACTTAATTCAATTGGCTGTTCAAAATCATTGTCCCCTGAATTAATATTATCTGAATCTTCTAAATCAGATTCAAATACATTTTCTGTAGGAGCAGCCTCAATTGTCTTATCAAATAAAGGATCTGACATTGATTCTGTTACAACTTTTATTTGCTTACTAGCATCCGCTTGTATTTCTACTTTCACTAAAGCAGTTTTATTTTTATAAAACTTTAATAATTGTGCTACTTTTCTTGAAACTTGTATCAAAGAAGTATTATCATTGTGTCGATCATTTATCCTGATAATCAATGAAATTCCATTTTCTAAATTAGTTACTTTAACAATTGTAGGAATAGGTAGTGTTTTATGTCTACCTAATAATTCTGTGACCTTATTTTTTTCATTGTTAACAGTATTGATATTATGAAGTTCTTTGCCATAAAAGGTTGCAAGACCTTTTTCTGAATATTTATAATTTTCTAATGGGACATATTGTACGCCTTCAATATAATAAGGATCGCCAAGTACATACAATCTTTTTTGAATTTTATTTTTTTTGGATGTTGGTTTTTTACTAATTTTTTTTATAACTTCTTCTTTTTTCGCAACTATATCCTCTTTTTTTTCATCGATATATGTTTTTATTTCTGCAGTATTTTTTAAAGTACAAGATAATAACAATAAAACTAAAATAAAACTACTTAATGATTTCATCACTTAAAATTCCAATACTCAAAGCATAATATGAACTACAATTATAATATAAAATATTTTTATAATTAGGATAAACTAAGTAAAATTTCGATCCATCAATTCCATCTGGGGCAACTAACCTTGCTTCTAAATCATCTCGTATTGGTAAAGGATCTCCATTAATTTTTTTAAAACCAAGCTTTTTCCATTCTGAAAGTTTTTTAGGTACAGATCTTCTTTTGACTGCACCACAACCCTTAGGATCAATTTGTTTTAATGAATCATAAATATCTTTAATATTATTTGGAGGAATAACTTCTCTTCCCCATGTACTATCACTAGACCAAGGATTTTTATCAATAGATGTTAAATAATTAGCTACTGAAGCAAAAATATCTAAATAATTATTCCAAATATCTATTTTATCATCACCATCAAAATCATATCCTGATTCTAGATATGTTGTGGGAATCATTTGCACTGCACCTATAGCGCCACCCCAAGAACCTATTAGAGATTTTGATTCAACCAAATTCATATCAATAATTTTTAATGCAGCAAATAATTGTTTTTTATAAAAATTAGACCTTCTTCTATCATAAGCTAAGGTTCCTACAGCTTCCATTGTTTTTATTTTACCTTGATTTTTTCCGTAAAAACTTTCAAGTCCTAAAACAGCTACAATAAATCTAGGTTGGATATTAAAATGATTTGCTACTAATTCTAATTCATTTTTGTATTTTTTCATCATGTTTTTACCAGACATAATTCTAGATTTATCAACTCTATAGTATAAATATTCATCAAAAGTTATTTGACTTTCAGGTTGACATCTATCTCTAAGGATAATTTTTTTCTGCGGTGTAATTAAGTCTAATTCTTGATTGATTGTTTTTTTTGATATACCTTCTGTATAAGCTTCTTCTTTAATGTCTTGTATCCAAGAATTCCATTCTGCATCTGAAGGCATAATAGGTTTTTCACAATCAGCTGAATATGAATAGGTTGAATTTATAAAAAATAAGAAAAAAATGAAAAAAAAGGGATAATTTAATCGCATATATGATTAGATATCAAAACTTGCAATAATTTGGAATTATAAAATAATTATTTATATATTTTGACAAAAATTATACCTAAATGTATTGAGCTAGCATTAATAGGAGAGATGGCTGAGCGGTTGAAAGCACCGGTCTTGAAAACCGGCAACGAGGCAACTCGTTCGTGAGTTCGAATCTCACTCTCTCCGCCATAAATTATTAAAATTTTGAAATAATATTTTTCACTATTTCAAACCTATCTTGCTCTAATACTCCAGAAAAATTATAAAATATTTTTTCATCTGACCTTATTGTAAAATTATTTTTATTTGAAAAACCTAATTTAATTATATTTTTTGGATATTTTGGTTTATTTTCATAAAATCCAAATAATATGCCTTTTTTACTAAAATCTATTTGAATTATTCTATTTCTTAAACAAAGAATTTTTATTTCTATAAGTTTAAATAAATTTTTAACTTCTATAGGCAACTTTCCAAATCTATCAGTCAACTCTATAATTATATTATTCATTTCTTTCTCATTAGTAATGAGTGAAATTCTTTTATATATTGACATTTTAATATCTAAATCGCTGATATAATTATCTGGTATATATATTTGTTCCGGTATTCTAATAGTAGGTTGAAAATCAAACCTTATCTTATTCTTATCATCTTCAGATAATAATTCTTTTTTTTCAGATAAAATTTCTTCTTCTAATAATTGATGATAAAGTTCAACTCCAACTTCTTTGATAAAGCCACTTTGTTCTTCCCCAATAATTGAACCACCTCCCCTTAAAGATAAATCTTGAGAAGCAATATTAAAACCAGAACCAATTTCTTCATAAGAATTTATTATATTTAACCGTTTGCGAGCATTTTCAGTTAATTCTTTTTCATTATAAGTAAGATAAGCATAGCCTCTTTTAGAAGATCTACCAACCCTGCCCTTCAATTGATATAAACTTGCTAAAGAAAAAATATTACTTCTATTAATAATAATTGTATTAACATGAGGCAAATCAAGGCCATTTTCAATAATATTTGTACTAATTAATAAAGGTACTTGCTTGTTATAAAATTTTGTAATTCTTTCTTCTAAAATTTCTGATTTTAATTTACCATGTGCTACAACAAATTCTATATCTGGTAATTCATCTTTTATGAATTTTTCAATAAATGGAATATCTTTTTTTCTGGGTGTTACGTAAAAAACACTATTTTTTCTTCCAAATATTTCTCTTTTAATCGCCTCTAAAATAGTAACTTTATCAAAAGGGCTTATGAAACATCTAACTGATAATCTTTCGTAAGGAGCGGTAGAAATTAGACTTAAATCTCTTATTCCTGATAAAGACAAAGATAAAGTTCTTGGAATAGGAGTTGCTGACAAACTGATTACATGAGCTTTAGGTGCTTTTAATTTAAATTTTTCTTTTTGCTTAGTTCCTAGTTTTTGTTCTTCATCATAAATAATTAAACCTAGTTTTTTATAAGAAATTTTTCCATTTAATAATGCGTGTGTACCGATTACTACATCGATTAGTCCACTGGAAATATCTATATATAATTGCTTTTTTTCTTTTGCACTAATAAATCTTGATAATTCTCTAACTTTGATTCCAAAAGAACTTAATCTTTTATTAAAATTTATAAAGTGTTGTCTTGATAATAATGTAGTTGGTACGAAAATCATACTCTGTAAATTCGATTTAGAAGCTAAGAAAACTGCTCTGATAATTACTTCTGTTTTGCCAAAAGCTACATCACCTACAATTAGTCTATCAGATGGAATATTTTTTGAAAAATCAGATTTTATATCATCAAAAGCTTTGATTTGATCATCAGTTTCTACAAAT
The DNA here is from genome assembly GCA_002938195.1 of Alphaproteobacteria bacterium MarineAlpha5_Bin7. Lineage (GTDB taxonomy): Bacteria > Pseudomonadota > Alphaproteobacteria > HIMB59 > MarineAlpha5-Bin7. The sequence continues at coordinate 3,822 of PTKX01000034.1, forward strand.
GGAAATGTACTTGCGAATTTTTCATATAAACCTTCATTAAAATCAATTTTATAAGATTGAGAATTGTGTCTTTTCGCAGCAATTTTCATTAATTCTTTAGCTATATCTTTAATTCTGTCTTTAGCTTTAGCTTTTCTTCTTTGCCAATGTGTATTTCCTAAATTATCTAAATAAATATTTTCGTTTGAATCATTTGAGTATTTAGAAATATTGTTCAAATTTTCTATAGGAAGTAGAAGTTTTTGTTTATTCGCAAATTCTAATTCTATACAATCATGGAAAGATGAATTAACTTCAATTTTTATAATATCTTTAAATTTACAAAATCCATATTCTGAATGAACTACTATACTGTTTTTAGTTAATTTATTTATTTCTTCAAAAAAAACTTCTTTGTTTTGAGATGTACTCTTTTTTGTTACTAAATTATAACCAAAAAGAGTTTTTTCAGTAATAAATAATAAATTTTTATATTTAATTGATTCTTCAATATTGAGAACTGTGATAAAATAATTATTTTTAGATAAATTATTAATATTTTTAATATCTATAAAATTCATTTGTAAATTATTTAATAAAATTTCTTTTATTCGTTCTTTAGATCCAATGGAACGGGCACAAATGATAATTATATTTTTTGCATTTTTTTTAAAATAATTATAAATATATTTAAAATCAATTTCTTTTTTTAATGAAGATAAACTAGGAATTTTTTTAATTTCAAAATTATTAGTATTATTTATTTTATATTCATTTAATTGAATCGTATTAAATTTTTTTAATTTTGTATTAATATCATTAAGATTTAAAAAAGAAAAATTTGTTGGAAGGATAAATTTCTCATTAATTTCAATTCTGGATTCATAAAAATCATTAATATTTTCAATACGATTTTCTAATAAATTCTTAAAATCACTATTAATAATTATATTAAAATTTAGACAATAATTAAAAATAGAAGATAAATTATTATAAAAAAGAGAAATATAGTTTTCTCCTCCTGGGGGTATAATATTTTGTGAAAACAAATTATATATTTGACTATTTTTATAATTTGAAAATAAATTTCTAAATTTTTTTCTAAAAATATTTATATTTTTTTCATTTATTAATAATTCACTAGATGGATATAATGTAACATTATTGTTTAATTCAGAAATAGTTTTTTGAGTAATTCTATCAAATATTTTGATTGAAATAATTTTATCATTATCAAAATCTATTCTTATTGGATTATCGTAATTAGATAAAAACATATCAATTATTGAACCTCTGATTGCAAATTCTGACTTATCTCTAACTAAGCTAGTTCTCTGATAACCGAGCATAATAATTTTTCGAATTAATTCATTAAAATTAAAAATTTTTTGACTAGATATTTGTATAATATTATTTTTAATAAATTCGACGTTAATGATTTTTTGTACTACTGCATTAACTGAGGTAAGAATTATTTTTGAATTATTATCATTAATCATTTCAAATAAAGTTTTGATTCTTTCAGATTGTATGATTCTAGATGGAGAGACGTTATCGTATGGAATTTGATCCCAAGATCGAAAAATTAATATTTTTTTCTCTGGTAAAAACCATTTTAATTTTTCTGAAATTTTAAATATTTCTCTATCGTTGCGTGCTATATAAAGAATTGAATTATTATTTTTATTGAATTCTTTTGCAATAAATAAAAATTCATTTCCTAAATTAACAGAGCCGATAGATTTTGAAATATTCATGAGTTTAGTTTTTTAAATATTTTTTCAATTCTACTTTCTATATATTTGTTATTGATAATCATTGAAAATATTTCACTGTCACTAAAATGATCGAATAAACTTTGTAACTCCTTTAATTCATTAAAGTCTAATTTTTCAATATTTTCCACTATTATTTTATTAAATAATAAGTCAGATTCTTTTGTACCTGTATGTGTACTTCTATAAATAATTATTTTTCTGAATTTCTTAATTTTTTCTTCTATCATAAAATTTGTTATCAATATAAATTAGTAAATACTTTAATTAACTCTTTAATAATATGCGTTCAGAAAAAATTAATCCTTTATTTTTACCTATATCAACATTGCCCGGAATTGGAACTAAATTAGAATTATTATTTAACAGATTATTAGGAACAAGACTGATAAATTTATTATGGCACCTGCCATATAATGTAATCAAACGAAACAAGCATGAAAACATAAACGAAGCACAAATTAATACATTAGTTACTTTAAAAATTAAAGTTATTAAACATATCCCTTCTAGATTTAAAAGACAACCATATAGAGTATGTTGTATGTGCAATGAAATACCAATCGATATAGTTTTTTTTAATGCTCGTCATCCTGTAATAAAATCTACACTACCAGAAGGTAAAGAAAAGTTTATTTCTGGAAAACTAGATTTTTTTAGAAATTCTTATCAAATTACTCATCCTAGTCATATAATTGAAGTTGATAAAATAAATGAATTAAAAGAAATTGAACCAGTATATGGATTAACAGCAGGATTAAATCAAAAAATATATTTAAAAAGTATTCAAAATACTCTTAATTTAACACCTAGTTTAGAAGAATGGATAAATGATAAAAATATTTCAAAATATTCTTTTTTATCTTGGAAAGAATCATTGTTATCAATACATCGTCCAAATTCAATAGAAGATATTGCATTATCCAATATATTTAGAAGACGATTAGCTTTTGATGAGCTTTTATCTCATCAATTAGCAATAGAAATTATTAGAAACTTTAATCAAAAACAAAAAGGAATAGCTTTTAAAAACAATAAAACATTAAATAATAAATTTATTAAGAATCTGCCATTTAAATTAACCAATTCGCAATTAAATGCGTGGGAAGAAATATCAAAAGATTTAACATCTCAACATCAAATGATAAGATTATTGCAAGGTGATGTTGGCTCAGGTAAAACTATAATTGCAATTTTAAGTGTATTAAATGCAATAGAGTCCGGTTATCAAGCTGCAATGATGGTCCCAACTACTATTTTAGCTCTTCAACATTATAATAACATCAAAAATTTATTAAAATCACTAGATTTAAATGTTTGTCTTCTGACCAGTAAAGACAAAGGTTCTTCTAGATTAGAAAAATTAAAAAACATCAAAAATGGTAAATGCAATTTCATAATAGGTACACATGCGCTAATTCAAGATGATATAGATTTTAAATCTATAGGATTAGTAGTAATTGATGAACAACATAGATTTGGTGTATTTCAAAGAATGGCTTTTAGTAATAAAGGTAAAAAACCATCAATATTAGTTATGAGCGCTACCCCTATTCCAAGAACGCTTTCTCTTGCAGCTTATGGAGATATGGATGAAAGTAGAATCACAGAAAAACCAATTGGTAGATTATCAATTAAAACATCTGCATTAACTCTGGATAAAGAAAATGTTTTAATAGAACGTCTTTATAATAAACTTCAAAATAATGAAAAAGCTTATTGGGTATGTCCATTAGTTCAAGAGTCAGAAGAAATTGATTTAAAAGCAGCAACAACTAGATATGAAATTTTATATAAAAAATTTAATGGAAAAGTTTTATTATTACATGGGCAATTAAAAGAAAAAGAAAAAGAGAGTATAATGGATAAATTTCAAAATGAAGATTATCAGATATTAGTCTCAACAACTGTTATAGAAGTAGGAATAGATATTAAAGAAGCTACAACAATTATTATCGAACATGCGGAAAGATTTGGTTTAGCCCAAATGCATCAATTAAGAGGGCGAGTAGGAAGAAACAATATTCAATCAAATTGTATTTTACTTCATAAAGATAGAATTACTGATAATGCTAAAAAAAGAATATCAAAAATGAAAGAAACAAATGATGGATTTGAAATAGCAAAAGAAGATTTGAAAATAAGAGGGGCAGGAGAAATACTAGGAACAAAACAATCAGGTTTGCCATCTTTTAAAATAGCAGATTTAAGTTATGATAATGATTTATTAGATGATGTAAGAGATTATGTTAAAGAAATTTCTATTAATGATCCAAAATTAGTTAGTAAAAATGGTTTATATTTAAAAAATTTACTTTATTTATTTGAAAGAGACATAGCTATTAAAACTTTGCTTGCAGGTTAATGTTAAATAAACAATTTAAAAATGGAATAAAATTTAAATGCCAAGGCTCATCAAATTGTTGTGTATCTCACGGTCAAAATGGATATGTATATTTAAGTTTAAAAGATGCAATTAGAATAGCTAAATATTTAAAATTGAATATTGATGAATTCAAAAAAGATTATTGCGAATATACTGATGGATATTTACATTTAAAAGAAATTAAGAAAAATGGAGAATGTAGATTTTTAAGTGAAAAAAAATGTACGATCTATAAAGATAGACCAACGCAATGTAGAACTTGGCCATTTTGGAAAGAAAATATGAAAGTAAAAGAATGGAATATCAATATTATTAAATTTTGCCCTGGTATAGGCAAAGGCAATAAAGTTAGTCTATCAAAAATAAAAAAAATAATTAAATATGATCTAAATAATGAGATGGAAATTATTAATGAAAAAAAATAAATTATTCATCCTTGCAAACAAACTCCATATTTTTAAAATTACCGATATATAAATTATTTTTTTTTCTTAATGTTAATTTAATTGTTGTATCCTCTAAAACAACTTCCATTAATTTATCATTTTTTTTTAGAATATCGCATTTCTTGCTTATTCCTGTTTCTGTATTTGTAATAATTGTTTTATACATTGATTTGAATGGTGAGCGCAGCAGGATTCGAACCTGCGACCCATTCCTTAAAAGGGAATTGCTCTACCAACTGAGCTATGCGCCCTAAATTTATTTCTATATAGTTCAAATATTGAGAAGGCAAGTTTTTATAATTAAATATTTTTTTTATCTAAAATAGAAATAGTGTTTTTTGATACAAAATTTGAAACATCGCCACCCAATTTATGAACTTCCTTTACAAAGTTTGAAGAAATAAATGAATTATTATCTGAGGACATCAAAAAAATAGTTTCTATATTAGGATTTAATTTATAGTTCATTCCTGTCATCTGAAATTCATATTCAAAATCAGAAACTGCTCTTAATCCCCTAATAATACAAGTCGCTTTATTTTGTGTTGCGAAATTTGTTAATAATCCCTTAATTTCTTTTATAACTATATGATTATTTTTTTTGATATACTTATTAACATCATATTTAATAATATTTTTTCTATCGACAATAGATAACATTGAAACTTTATTTAAATTATTAGCTACACCAATAATTAGTTTATCTACTATAAGTAAAGATCTTTTGATAATATCTAAATGTCCAAATGTTAAAGGATCGAAAGTCCCTGGATATATACCTATTTTTTTTGTCATCAATCTTCGTCCAAATCTTGTATTCGTGATACATAAACTATTTTATCTCCTTCAGGAATATTAAAAATTTTAACTCCTTGCGTTGATCTTCCGGCAATTCTAATTTGATTTATATTAACTCTAATAATCTGACCTTTATCAGAAACCATTATAATTTGATCTTTTTCATTAATTACAAAACAATCAATAACATTACCATTTTTTTTAGTAGACAATATTCCAGTAATACCTTTGCCACCTCTATTTGAAATTCTATACTCATAAGCAGAGGATCTTTTGCCAAAACCATTGGATGTTACTGCTAATAAAAACTCTTCATTATTGAATAATTCACTAAATTTATCATTATTATTGTTAGTATTATTTTTTCTATTTTCTGAAGAAAATTTTAAATAATCCTGGCGAATTGAAATATCTATAATAGAATGTTTTAATATAGATTGTGAAATAATCATATTATTTTTTTCTAGTTTCATCCCTCTAACGCCACCAGAATTTAAACCAGAAAATAATCTAAGTTTTTGTAATGGAAATCTTAAACATTTGCCATTAGAGGATGATAGTAATACATCTTCTTTGTCACTTGCTAATTTAACTCCAATCAACTCATCATCTGATTTTAATTTAATACACAATTTACCTGTTTCTCTTAAATCTCTTTTTCCACTTTTAGCAACATCAATTAATTTATTCTTTCTAATCATCCCATGTTTTGTTACAAAAACAATTAACGAATTTTTCCAATCATCTTCGTCGTGAGGTAATGGAAGAAATGTAGCAATTTTTTCTCCGTCAGATAAAGGTATAAGATTTATGATTGGTTTACCTCTTCCCTTTAAACTTGATTCAGGAATATCAAATGATTTTAAAGAATAAACTTTACCAAACGAAGAAAAAACTAAAAGTTTTGAATGAGTATCTGCAAGATGTATCTCTTTTACAAAATCTTCCTCCCTTGTTGACATTCCTGTTTTACCCTTACCTCCTCTTCTTTGGGAGCGATAATTATCAAGGTGTGATCTTTTAATGTAACCATTGTTTGATATAGTAATTATTATATTTTCTTTTTGTATAAAACTAATATCGTCTATTTCTTCATATTCTTTATCGATAATGACACTACGTCTAGGATTTGAAAACTCTTCTTTTATATCAAGTAACTCTTTTTTAATTACATCTAGTAGTTTGTTTCTAGATTGTAAAATATCTAAATATCCTTTTATCTCTATAACTATTTTTTCTAGATCATTTTTTAAATCTTCTCTTTCTATGCCTGTTAATTTATGTAATTTTAATTCCAAAATTGCTTTAGCTTGAGTCTCAGTAAATATATAATAATTAGAATTTATTTGTGTATTCTCATCCTCTATTAATTGGATTAGATTAATATTCTTATCTAATAATTTCCATTTCTTTTTTATTAACTTTTCTTTAGCCTCTTTTGAGTCTTTAGAGTCTTTAATTAGATTAATGATAGTATCTATGTCTTCATTGGCAACTACTAAGCCAATTAAAATATGTGCTTTATTTCTAGCTTTGTTTAAATCAAATATTGTTCTTTTTGTAACAACTTCCTCACGAAACTCAATAAAAGAGGAAATAATTTGTTTTAGATTTAGTTGCTCAGGTTTTCCCTTATTAAGAGCTAACATGTTTGAATTAAAAGTAGTTTGTAAAAGAGTATGTTTATAAAGTTGGTTTAATATTATTTTTGGATCTACATCTTTTTTAAGTTCTATTACAACTCTAACTCCATTTCTATCTGATTCATCTCTAATATCTGAAATACCTTCAATTATACTGTTTTTAACTGTTTCAGCTATCTTTTCAATTAATTTAGATTTATTGACTTGATAAGGTATCTCATGAACAACAATAGCTTCTCTATCTTTTTTAAAGTTTTCAATAGAAGTTTTAGATCTAACTATGCAAACGCCTTTTCCTGTTTTAAAAGCATCTCTAATGCCTTTAACTCCAATTATTTCTCCACCTGTTGGAAAATCAGGTCCTAAAACAAACTTACTTAGATCTTCAATGTTGCAATCAGGTTTATCGATTGTATATAATGTAGCGTCAATAACTTCTCCTAAGTTATGGGGAGCAATATTTGTAGCCATTCCTACCGCAATACCAGATGCTCCATTTACTAATAAATTTGGAAATTGTGCAGGTAAAACAGAAGGTTCAATAGTAGTGTCATCATAATTCTCTTGAAATGATATTGTTTGTTTTTCCAGATCATTTACCATTCTTTCGGATATTTTTGCTAATCTAGCTTCTGTGTAACGCATTGCTGCAGGTGGATCTCCGTCTAAAGAGCCAAAATTACCCTGCCCATCAACTAATTCTAATCTCATTGAAAAACTTTGGCACATACGAACCATAGAATCATAAATAGCTGAATCACCATGAGGATGATATTTACCCATTACTTCACCTACTATTCTGGCAGATTTTTTATAAGATTTATTATAATTGTAACCAGACTCATTCATTGCATACAAAATTCTTCTATGAACCGGTTTTAGTCCATCTCTTGCATCGGGAAGCGCTCTTGAAACTATTACAGACATAGCATAATCAAGATAAGATTTTTTCATTTCTTCTATCAAAGAAATACTTGAAATCTTCTCTAAATTTTCGCTATTATCAATTTTAGATGTTTTGTCAGACAAAGAAAAACCTATATTTTTGAAGAAATTAAATGTTTTTTATATCAAATTTGAAATGTATTAACAAATTTTATAATTGAGTATTCTTTATTAATTATTTATATTTTTCAATAACTTAATTAATATATTTAATAAAATTTTTAAAAAGGAATGTCTTCGTCTTCAACAGAAGAATCGGTATTTTGAGTTTCTTTGTTTTCTATTTGAGGATCTTCTGAGGATGTATTAACTTGATCAGAGTTAGATGCATTAGAATTTCTTGAGTCAAGAAGTGTTAAATTACAGTTATATCCTTGTAGAATTACTTCTGTTGTATACCTATCTTTTCCTTCTTGATCTTGCCACTTTCTAGTTTGCAATTCCCCCTCAATATAAACCTTTGATCCTTTTTTAACAAATTGTTCTATTATACTTACTAAGCCATCACCAAAAACAACAATGTTATGCCAGGAAGTTTTTTCTTTTTGTTCTTGGGTATTCTTATCCTTCCATCTTTTTGAAGTTGCTATAGAAAAAGAGGCCATTTTGTTTCCTGATTGCATCGAGCGAATATCAGGATCTCTCCCCAAATTACCTATTAAAATTACCTTATTTACACTACCAACCATATTATTTTTATTTATATATTAATATATAAAAAAATAAATCACTATAAAAATCTTTCATGATTCTGGATAAAATTATAATAAAAGGTGCTAGAGAGCACAATCTACAAAACATAAATTTGGAAATACCAAAAAATAAACTGGTAGTTATTACTGGCGTGAGTGGATCAGGAAAATCTACATTAGCTTTTGATACAATATATTCAGAAGGACAAAGAAAATATGTGGAAAGTTTATCAGCTTATGCAAGGCAATTTCTACAAATGATGGATAAACCTGATGTAGATAGTATAGAAGGCTTATCTCCTGCAATATCAATTGAACAAAAAACAACTCAAAAAAACCCTCGAAGTACTGTTGGCACTGTTACAGAAATATATGATTATTTAAGAGTTTTATTTGCTAGAGTTGGAATACCCCACTCTCCTGCTACAGGATTACCAATAAGATCCCAAAGTATTGGTGAGATAACTGATTTAATATTAGAAAATAATAGAAATGATAAGATTTATATTCTTTCTCCAATTGTAAGAAGTAGAAAAGGCGAATACAAAAAAGAGATAGAACAATTAAAAAAGAAAGGTTTTCAAAGATTAAAAATTGATAATAATATTTATGAAATAGATGAAGTACCAAATCTTAAAAAAAATTTTAAACATAATATTGAAGTATTAATTGATAGGTTAATAATTAATAAAAATATTAAACAAAGATTAGCGGAAAGTGTTGAGTTAGGACTCAATTTATCAGATGGATTAATTTATGTAGAAAATTTAAAGAATAATAAAGTTACTATTTATTCATCAAAATTTTCTTGTCCAGTTTCTGGATTTACAATTGAAGAAATTGAACCAAGATTATTTAGTTTTAATGCACCGCAAGGAGCTTGTGAAGAATGCGATGGTTTAGGAATAGAAAAATTTTATGATGAAGCAAAAATTATACCAGATGATTCACGTTCTATAGTCGAAGGTGCAATAAAGCCTTGGGAAACAAAAGTTTTTGGCTATCAAAAAAAAATGTTTATAGAGACATTAACAGAAATTTTAAATCAATTTAAAGTAAAAAAAAATACACCTTGGAAAGATATTTCAAATAAAGTTAAAGAATTTATTCTATATGGAAATAAAAATGCAAATATTAAAAAATATAATAATTTTGAAGGAATAGTAAATTTTATTGAAAAAAAATATAATCAAACTGGTAGATTTTGGGTTCAATATGAATTAGAAAAATATTTATCTGAAAGAGACTGTGAAGTTTGTCAAGGATATAGGTTAAATGAAAAAGCTTTATCAGTAAAAATTGACAACATTCATATAGGAGAAATTACTAAAAAATCTATTAATGATTCTTTTAAGTGGTTTAAATTATTAGACTCAAAATTAAAAGATAACCAAAAAAAAATAGCTGAAGGTATAATAAAAGAAATAAGTAATAGATTAAATTTTTTGAATAAAGTTGGTCTTGATTATTTGACTCTTTCCAGGGCTAGTAAAAGTTTATCAGGGGGAGAAAGTCAAAGAATAAGATTGGCAAGTCAAATCGGATCAGGTTTAACTGGAGTTTTGTACGTTTTAGATGAGCCAACTATTGGTTTACATCAGAAAGATAATCATCAAT
>PTKX01000035.1 GCA_002938195.1 Alphaproteobacteria bacterium MarineAlpha5_Bin7
ATAAAATAAAAAAAATAATTAAAAAATTAGTAATATTATTTTTTTTCTTATTATATCTATTTAAATTCACAAAGAAGCTTTTATAAGATTTTCTATCAAATCATCGAAGTGAATAGATTTAAATTGAAGCTGTTCAGGGAGTAAGGATGTCATTGTCAAACCAGGTTGAGAATTTATTTCTAAAAAATAAATGTTATTTTCATCATATATAAAATCCGATCGACTAATACCTTTGCATCCTAAATGATCGTGAATAATCTTTGCATAATAACAACACTGATCATATATTTTTTTTGGAATTTTAGCTGGCAAAATATGTCTTGATAACCCTTTGACATATTTAGCTTTATAATCATAAAAATCATTTTCATAAATAATTTCTGTAACGGCCAAAGAATCTGAAACATTTTTATTCTGCCATACCCCTACGGTCAATTCTCTTCCTTTAATATATTTTTCTAGCATTATTTCATTATGATTATCGTACATTTTAATTTCAAACTCTATATTATTTTTAAAATCTTCAACATCTTGTTTTGATTTAAAAATTTTAATACCAAAACTAGATCCACTTGATACAGGTTTCATTACAAACGCTCCATATTTATTATAAGTTTCATAAAGCACTTCAGGAGTAATTTTATTTTTTGAAAAAAAAGATGATTCTAATATCGGTATATCTATTTTTTTAACATTTTTTTTTGTTAAACTTTTATCAAAAGCTATTTTTGAAGTTTTAGAGTCTGAATGGGTGTAATAAAAATTATTTTTCTCTAATATCTTTTGTATAGATCCATCTTCGCCATATGTTCCATGCAAAGCATTAAAGAAAATACAATTTTTATCAAAATTCTTTATTTGATTAATAAAATCAGAAGGAGATACCGAGAAAATCTCAAAAGTATAATTTAAATTTTTCAAAGAATCTTTTACTTTCTTTGAAGTATTTAATGAGACTTCATGCTCCTCATTAAATCCACCTTCTAAAATAATTATTTTTTTTTGCATTATTTATAGTTACCTATTATTTTAATTTCCCACTCGAGTAATATTCCAAACTTTTCATAAACTCTTTCAATTATCATTTTTCCTAAATCCTCAATTTGTCCTGCAGATGCATTATTTTTATTAATTAAAAAATTAGAATGTTTGTCACTAACATAAGCATCACCAACATTTAGACCCTTGCACTCTGATTTCTCGATTAATTCAGCTGCAAAATAACTGCTAGGATTTTTAAAAGTACTTCCTCCTGTTTTAAATTTTATTGGCTGAGTTAATTTTCTTTTTTGTTTTATTTCTTCTATTTTGAATTTAATTTTATTTTTATCATCAACTTCTGCATTAAACGAAGCAGATACAATAATTTCATTTTTGATATCTGAGTTTCTATAACCAAAATTTAGTAGTTTATTTTTAATTAATTCTTCTTCACCATTTTTATTTATTACAGTGACACTATTTAAAATATTTTTTGTTTCATTACCAAAACAACCTGCATTCATTTTTATTGCCCCACCTATATTGCCTGGTATGCCAGAATAAAATTCAAAATTTTTAATTGAATTGATATATGCAAACTTAGATAAATTAACATCAAGAATACCAGCTCCTGATATTATCTCATTATTTTGTAAATAAATTTTATTAAAAGATTTCCCTAATTTAATTATTAATCCTTTATAACCACCATCTCTAATTAACAAGTTAGAGCCTGAACCAATAACAAAATATGGTATATCTCCAATACTTTTTAAAATTTTTTTTAATTCATTTATGTTTTCAACAATACAAAAAAAATCACAATTACCTCCAGCTTGGAACCAAGTTGATTTGTAAAGATCATAATTATAAAAAAAATTACTTTTTAAACCTTTAGATATTTCTTGAATTTTTTTGTGCATGATTTTCTTCTATTAATTTGTATCCTTGATGGGTTATAGAACCAGCGCCCATAAATATGATGATATTTTCTTCTTTATAGTAAGGAGTTAATAATTTGTTTATTTTTACATTGTTCCCAATCAACAATGCCTTTTTATTTCTTATTTTATTTAAATCTCTTACAAGTTTTTTAGAGCTAATATTTTTTATAGGTTTTTCGCCAGCAGAATAAATATCTAGAATATACAAAATATCAATTTTTTTTAAAATCTTAACAAATGAATTATATAATTGATAAGTGCGTGAATATCTATGTGGTTGAAAAATTACGATTATTTTTTTTGTAGTTAAAATTTTAGCTATATCATAACTAGCTTTAATTTCTGTTGGATGATGAGCATAATCATCATAGATACTTGCTTTATTGATTTTACCTAAATAAGTGAACCTTCTTTTTACTCCTTTAAAGTGTTTAAGAGATTTTTTTATACTATTTATTGAAGCGCCTGCTAATAATGATGCAATAATTGCTCCAGTTACATTAGAAACATTGTGTTTCCCTAAAATATTAGTCTCAAAAGAATATATACCTGAAAATTTCTTTAGAACATTTTTTTTAATTATAATCGAAAAAAAAGTTTTAATTTTTTCATTTTTAATATTAACAATTTTAACATCTGATTCTTTTCTGATTTGAGAATATGTAATTATTTTTCTTGTATTAATTTTTTTAGATAATTTATATGTATTAAGATTATCAGTACAAATAATTGAATACCCATAAAAAGGTATATTATTTATAAATTGATAAAAAGATTCTATTAGTTTTGCATTTGTCTGATAATAATCTAAATGCTCTGAGTCAATATTAGTAATTATGTTAATTTCATGTGGTAATTTAAGAAAAGAACCATCACTTTCGTCGGCTTCTACAACCATCCACTTCCCTAAACCAAGTTTGTTATTTTTAGAATATGCATTGATTACACCTCCATTAATTATGGTAGGGTCTAATTTTGATGATTCTAACATCATTCCTACCAAGCTGGTTGTCGTAGTTTTTCCATGAGATCCTGCAATTGCAATGGAATTCTTATTTCTCATAAGTTCAGCTAACATACTAGCTCTACTAACTAGAGGTATTGATAATTTATTACATTCTATTATTTCAATATTATTTTTTTTAATAGCAGAAGAAAAAACTGCTGCAGATATGTTCTTTATATTCCGTTTATCATGTTTCAAAAAAATTTTTGCACCCTTTTTTTTCAACCTTTTTATATTATCATTTAAAGATATATCGCTACCTTGAATTAAAAAGCCTTGATCAAGCATTAGTTCAGCAATACCTGACATGCCTATGCCTCCAATACCTATGAAATGAATAATAATATTAGATTTTTTTACTTTAGATTTCATTTAAATATTATTCTAAACATTAAACTATTTGCATCTAAGACTTCTATTAATTTTAAATTATTTATAAATATTAATCTTTTATCAACATTATCAATTAATTCTTTAAATTTTTGATAAGAAATATCCAAATCAAATTCTTTTTCTTCTATCAATTCAGCTGCGTTTTTATCAAACAAAAATTTTGCATTATGATACTGATGATTATAAATAGACTGAGAAATTGGAACTAATATTGAAGGGGTTTGTGATAATATAATATCATTTATTGTTCCTGCACCTGATCTTGCGACCACAATATCGCTTGAGTTCAATAATGTAGAAATATTACTGTAAAAGTCTTGTATATTATTTTCAATTCCTATGGAATTTAATTCTTTTTCTATATATTTTTTTTGTATTATTGGGCTTTGAATTATAATTTTAATATTATTAATATATTTTTTCGGTAGTTTTTTTAATAATTTAATTAAAAAATTATTAAGATTGATTGATCCTTGACTGCCTCCATATAAAAAAATTTGTATTTTCCTGCTTGTAGAGAACTCTCCCACTCTATTATTTAATTTTTTTTGCAAATTAAATGGCAAACCTACATGAAATATTTTATTTGATTTTTTATTATTTAAATTTTTAGTATCTTTAAAATTTACAAAAAAATTTTTGGCTATTGGGAAAAAAAATAAATTTACTTTACCAACCGTGGAGTTTTGTTCATGTAAATGAACTGAAGTAATTTTTATTAGACTAAATAATGATGCTATAACTAAAGGCATAAAAGAAGCATAGCTTCCAAATGCTACGCAATGTAAAGGCCTATAATAGGAAATATAAAATAAAGATTTTATAAAACCAATGCTTAGCGAGAAAAAATTTTTAATTAAAGATAAAAAATTTCCAGATAAATGTCCGGAATTTATTATTATTTTTTTTCCATAAAATTCATTGGCATACTTTAAGCCTCTTGTGTCCAAAAAAATTATGCATTCATATCCACATTTAATTAAATAATTTCCAAAATTTACTGCGGGTAAAACATGTCCTCCAGTACCTCCTGTAAACAATATTATAGTCTTTTGTTTCATTTCTTTTGTTTTGTTAAGGATAAAAGAAAACCAAATAATATGGCACTTGAAATCATAGAAGAACCTCCGTAACTAATAAAAGGCAGGGTCATACCCTTGGTAGGTATAACTCCTAATGCACTGAAAATATTAATTAGTGACTGCAATCCATATGAGCTAATGAGTCCAACTATTGCTATTATTATATACGGTTCTTTAAATTTTAATAATTGGAGTAAAAATCTAGCTATAAGTATAATAATTAATAAAATAATTAGAGAACAAAATATAAATCCTAATTCTTCGCCAGCTACAGCAAAGATAAAATCAGTATTAGCATCAGGAATTTTATCTTTAATAATGCCATGAGCTGGCCCCTTCCCAAGCAAGCCTCCTGACTTGAAAGCCTGCAAACTTAAATCTATTTGATAAGTATCAGCAGTAGTTGGGTCAAAAAAAGCATTAATTCTTTTTTGCACGTGATCAAATATAAAATAACAAGTTATAGATAATATAATTAGTATAGCAAAAAAAATTATAACTAATGAAATCGATAATCCAGCTATAAATAATTGACAAAAAAAGGAAGCTGCAAACAGAAATGTCATTCCAAAATCTGGCTGAAGTATAATTAAACCAGCCACAAGAAAAAAAAATAAAAATAAAATGTTTAAATATATTTTTTTTCCTTGAATACCTTTGCTTAAAAACCAAGCACTTAATATTAAAAAAAATGGTTTGATAAATTCAGATGGTTGGATGCTTAACCCAAAAAACTTTAACCAACGTTTGGAACCTTTAATCTCATAATCTAAAAATAAAATACTAATGAGCATTATTATAAAAAAAATTAATCCTAATAATGATAATCTCCGTATAATTTTTTCGTTTAAAGAAGATATCAAAATCATAATAACAATTGCTAATGATGCATATAGAATGTGCTTATTAAAAAACGAAAATTCTGTATTAATTGAAATTGATAATATGATACCTATTGTAACAATTGTAATTATAATTAAAAAATTAAATTTATCTATTTCATTCCACCAATTTGAAAGGTATTTTGACATTAAATAATTTAATTTAACTCCTTTTTAATTATTTCTTTAAATTTATTTCCTCTTTCTTCAAAGTTTGAAAATTGATCAAAAGAAGAACAAGCAGGTGAAAATAAAATAGTAGATTTAAACTTATTATTTTTAGTTTCTAGTAAAATTTTTTGTACAGCAGTTTTTAAATTTTTAGCTACTTTTGATTTAATAAAATTTTTAATCTGATTATGTATATAATATGAAGATTCTCCAATTACATAACATTTTTTAATTTTTTTATTATATTTTTTAAAACGTATAAAATTTTTTTCTTTTATTCTTCCTCCTAATATTAAATAAACATTATTATAAGATTCTAAAGATTTGATAGAAGCTTCTATATTTGTTGCTTTACTATTATTAATAATAAGAAAATCTTTATTTTCTCGAATTGTTTCAAGCCTGTGTGGTAATCCTTTAAAACTTTTTAATGCCAACAAAAAGGTTGATAAATTTATGTTTAAAATTATAGAAACTGCATATGCTGAAAGAATATTTTGTAAATTTAATTTACCATACAAAGATTTAGAAATATTTATAATTGGTATTTTTTTATTTTTAAAAAAATAATTATCTATAATATTATTATCTTCAACATATATGCTTTTTTTGACTTTTTTATTAATTGAAATTGGAATAAAATTAATTTTTTTATATGTATCAAAAATTGCTCTACAATATTGATCATCAATAGCAATTATATTAAATGAATTTTTTTTTCCATTAAATATTTTTTGCTTTTGAAAGATGTAATTTTTGATTTTTTTATATCTCTCCAAATGATCATTTGATATATTTAATAAGATAGATATGTATGAATTAAAAGTTGGTGCTGATTCTAATTGAAAAGAACTTAATTCAATTACATGATATTTAGATTTATTTTTATAATTATAAAAATCAACAAGAGGATTGCCTATATTTCCACCAACAAAACAGTTTTTTTTATTTGACTTAATAAGGTGTCCAATTAATTTTGTTGTTGTAGATTTACCATTGGTGCCAGTGACAGCAATTACTTTTTGTTTAGAAATAATTTTTGAATATAGTTCTAAATCTCTATACATTTTAATTTTATATTTCTTTAAAAACTTTAATTTATTACTCCTCATGTCTAAGCCTGGAGTAATATAAGCTTCCTCGATATCTAAATTATTTAAATTTTCAGGTTTTTTAAATAAAATTTTTTTAAATTTTGAAGAAATAATTTTTCTTTGAACAATGCTATCATCCCAAACTACAAACTGCATTTTTTTTTTAAAAAAATAATTAATTATAGATATTCCACTTTTATTTAATCCATAAATATATTTCATCAAAATTTCAATTACCTGATTTTTAAAGTTGATAAACCTATTAATGCTAAAACTATTGTAATTATCCAAAATCTTATAACTATTGTTGATTCAGCCCATCCCTTTTTTTCGAAATGGTGATGTAGAGGGGCCATTTGAAAAATTCTTTTTCCAGTTAATTTATAACTCACTACTTGAATTACAACTGATACTGTTTCTAAAACAAATAAACCTCCAATTATTGCCAATACAATTTCGTGTTTTGTTATTATTGAAAACGTCCCTAACGCACCTCCTAAAGACAAAGAGCCCGTGTCTCCCATAAATACTTTTGCTGGAGGGGCATTAAACCATAAAAATCCTAATGCTGAGCCTATAATTGTACCACAAAAAACAGTTAATTCTCCGCTACCCTGGATATATGTAATTTGCAAATACTCTGAAAAATTTATATTTCCTGAAATATAAGCAATAAATGCAAAGGACATTGCAACAATCATAACGGGGACAATTGCCAATCCATCTAAACCATCAGTTAAATTAACTGCATTAGCAGAACCTACGATTATTAAAATTGCGAAAATAAAAAAAAATATTCCAAAATCAAAAATTAAGTTTTTGAAAAAAGGAATATTTACAGAACTTTTTAATTCATTTGGAAGTTGACTGTGAATTAATAGAATAATAATTAAGCTTATAAGGATTTGAAGTATAATTCTAGTCGACGCTTTCAATCCTTTGCTAGATTTAGAATATATTTTTTTGTAATCATCTAAAAATCCAATTAAACCAAATGACAAACATGCAAGTAAACTTATCCAAACATATACATTTGTGAGTCTAGACCATAAAAAAAATGAAATTAATATGCTTGTTAGTATTAATATACCTCCCATAGTAGGTGTTCCTGATTTTTGCAAAATATGGTTTACTGGTCCATCATCTCTAATTGGTTGACCGATTGGCTGTAATGAAGAAAGATATTTTATTATTATTTCGCCAAATATTAATGAAAAGAAAAGTGAAGTTAGAATAGCTCCTCCAGTTCTAAATGTAATATAATTAAATAAATTTAAAAAGGTAAAATAATTTGTATAGGTTTCTGCTATATAAACAAACAAGCTTAACTCCTTTTCTTCTTTAATAATAAATTAGCTAATTTATTAACTTTAGTTGAATTTGATCCTTTAATCAAAATAATGTCATTTTTATGGATTTTAAGCGACAAATATTTCATTATTTTTTTCTCATCTGAAATATATTTAATATTTTTATTCTTAATCTTCATATTACTTAATGATAATTTGAATAAATCTCCACATAAAATAACATTATTAATTTTATTTTTTAAAAGAATACGAATTATCTCTTGATGATACTTATTAGCACTTTCACCTAGTTCATTCATATCTCCTAAAATTAAAAATTTGCTCTGTTTTTTTGATAGATTTAAATTTTTAAAATAATTGATACAATTTTTAATAGTTTCAGGACTTGCATTATAGCTTTCATCAATTAGTAATAATTCTTTATTTGCTATTAAAATTTTTTTTTCCAATCCTCTTCCGCTAACCTTTGGGATGTTTTGAATTGATTTTTTAAAATATTTTAAATCTAATTTATTATGAATAAATAGAATAAAACAAATTATTAAATTATGATTTTTAAATTTTATATTTGTCGAAGTAGGTATCTTATAGTTTTTTTTGTTATACTTTAAATGAATTATATATCTATTTTTTCTTATTTCTTCTATTTCTTTAATAAAACAAGTTGAATCTTCTTCACTTCCTATGGTGACAACTTTTGAAATCTTTTCTTTTAATGCTTTAGATAGTAATAATTTTTCAATACTATTATTATTAGGAAGAATCAAAAATTCTATTGCTGAATTATATTTTTTGTTAAAGATATCAGATTTTTCTATAGCTATATTTCTTAAATTTTTAAAATTTT
Source organism: Alphaproteobacteria bacterium MarineAlpha5_Bin7 (assembly GCA_002938195.1). Classification (GTDB taxonomy): domain Bacteria; phylum Pseudomonadota; class Alphaproteobacteria; order HIMB59; genus MarineAlpha5-Bin7. The sequence goes on from PTKX01000035.1 coordinate 8,710, forward strand.
CAAGATGAGTAGGTAAAATATTTGTAATAATAGCTTGATTTGGTTTTATTATGGTAGTTAAAACGCTTATTTCATTAAAGTTATTTGTTCCAATTTCAAAAATTGAATATTTTGACTTTAAATCCAAATTGACTAGAGATACTAAAACTCCTAACAAGTTATTATAACTTTTTATTGAGGCATATGTATTTGTAATTTTCGAAAATAAGAAATTTATATTTTCTTTAATTGTAGTTTTGCCTGCACTTCCAGTTACACTTATTACTTTGCCTTGATATATTTTTCTTTTTTGATCAGCAATTTTTTTTAAAAAATCTAAACAATTTTTAACTAATAATATTTTGTTACTTTTTAAAGAGAAGTTTATTTCTTGATCTGTTATAATATATATAGCTCCATTTTTAATAGCTTGATTAATATATAAATTTCCATGAGTCTTTGTGCCTTGTAATGCAACAAATATATCGCCTCGCTTTATATTTTTACTATTAATTTTAAGTTTTCCAGACTGATTAAGTAAATAATTTATTATAATGTTTTCTAGTTTCTCTTTATTTTTTCTTTCTTGTAAAAAATTTAGAGCAATTTCAGCGTCATCGAAATTTATTTTTTTTCCTTTTAAAATTTGAAATTTTTCATGACCCTTGCCTGCTATTATTAAGTTCTCAGTCTTACTCATTTCTTGAACTGCTAATTTAATGGCATCTTTTCTAAAAGGTATTTCTTTAGCTTTAGGACAATTTTTTATGATTTTTTTGCGAATATATTCTGGATCTTCATCTCTTGGATTATCATCGGTAACATAAATTTTATTTGCAAGTTTATTTGCCACCTTTCCCATCAACTCTCTTTTTGATTTATCTCGATCACCCCCACAACCAAATAAAATATTAGGTTTTTTATTATTAATAGTTGAATAAAGTAAAATATTTTTTAAAGCTTCAGGAGTATGAGCATAATCTACAAAAATTTTAGAAAAATTATTGAATCTTCCTATTTCCTGCATTCTTCCTGGCACATCAGTAATCTTAGGTATTGATTTTATTATTTTATTAATTTCTATTCCCATTGCTATACAACATGACACTGAACATGATAAATTTTCTATTTCAAATTTATTATATTTTAATAATTTTATTTTATATTTTTTTTGGAAAATTTTAATGTTAGTAAACCTTGTTTTATTCTCAATAAAAATATTACTATTTTTATTGCCATAAGAGATAATTTTAATTTTCTTATTTTTTATCTTTTTCTTAAGAAAGTTGATGCTTTTTATATTATCATTTAATATTGCGACTCCATTTGATTGAAGATGTGTTAAAAATAATTTAAATTTAGTTTTTTTATAATTTTCTATACTCTTGTGAAAATCTAAATGATCATGACTAATATTTGTTAAAGCAGCAATATTTATTGGGAAGCCATCAATTCTTTTTTTTGATATAGCATGGCTTGAGACTTCAAATACAAAATCACATTTTCCTTTTAATGATTTAGAAAATGCTTCTTGATAGAGAACTTCATATTCTGGTGTTGTTAAGAATGAATTATCATTTTTTTTTGTATTACTGTAACTCCCTAAGGTGCCATAAGATCTAATTTTTTTATCTGAATAATGTGCTATATTACTTATATTCCAGACTACTGAAGTCTTGCCATTAGTGCCTGTAATACCTACCACATTTTGTGGTCTAAACTTATTTTTTACGGCAAGCAATCTCCTGAGCGAATTATTAACATTGCTTACTATAAACTGTGGTATCTTAATGTCTTTAAAATAATAATTAGATATTATAGCAATCGCACCCTTATTAATTGATTCATAAATATATTTTTTTTTGAAATTATTATTTTTATTAATTACTATAATTGAATTTTTTTTTATATATTGAGAGCTAGTTGATAAATAATCAAATGAATATTTTTTTTTTTTAAAATTATAAATTTTAATACAATTAATGTGCTTAGAGATCTCAGAAAGAAGCATTTTGAAATTTTTTATATTTTAGACTTGTGTCAGCTTTAAGAATTTCTTGAGATTTTATTGCTGAAATACCTAAAATTTCAATCATTCTTTTAATTATATCTTTAATTAACGGAGCCACAACGGTTGCTGCTGTAATACTATAATTAGATTCTTTTATTTTTTTTGGATTTTCAATAGTAGCCATTACAGCATATCTAGGTTGAGAAACTGGAAAAACTGCAACAAATAAAGTTAAATTTGCATCTTTTTTATATCGACCATTTTGATCAAGTAATTCTGCAGTACCAGTTTTTCCACCTATTTCATACCCTTTGACATTTACTCGTGGTCCAGTAAATTTGGTTTCTAAAACTACCGATCTAAGTAATTTTACAAAAAATTTTGAAGTTTCATCATTAACAATTTTAGAAGATTCGCTATGTATCTTACCTTTAACAAACGTGGGTATAATTTTTTTTCCATTATTTGATAACGCAGCATAAGCACTGATCAAATGTAAAGGCGTTACAGCAAAACCATGCCCAAAACCAATTGTCATCGTTTCAAGCTCTCCCCAATTATTTTGATTTCCTAATGGTAAGGCTGATTCTTTTATTTCATAATTAATTTTATCGTTGAAACCAATTCTTGCAAAAAATTCTTTTTGATTTTTCTTTCCAATTAAACTAGCAATTTTTGCAGTGCCAATATTTGATGAATTAACTATGATTTCTTTTACATTATAAGATCCATTATAAGGCTCAAAATCTTCAATTCCTTTTATTGATTTGGAGACATCAAAAATCATATCTTGCTTAATAATTCCTTTGTCATAACCCATTGCTATAGTAATAGGTTTAAATACTGATCCCATTTCAAAATTTCCTGAAATAGCTCTATTAAAAGTATTAATTTTACTAAAAGATTTTCTGTTATTAGGATCAAAATCTGGAAGACTATTTAATGCAATTATTTCTCCATTAGTAATATCTAAAACTATGGAGCTGGCTGAATCAGCTGAATATTTGTTAAGAACTTTAATTAATTCGTGCCTAATTGCTTGTTGTAAATTTATATCAATACTTAAATGAATATCTATACCTTCTGCAAGGTTTCTATTAAAGCCTCTTTCAATACCAGAGAGTCCTATCCCTTCTGTATTTGTATATCCAATTACATGAGATGCAACATTCTTATAAGGATAAATTCTTTTTCTTTGATCTTTATAACTATGTTCTGTATCTAATACGACCTCACCTAACTCTATAATTTTTTGGTGCTCTCTAGGTGAGATATTTTTTTTTAACCATACAAATTTATTTTTTTTATTTAGTAGTTTTAATATTTCTATTTGTGGTCTAGAAATGATATTGGAGAGCTGGCTAGAAAGTTTTTGTTTATCTCTTACTTTATTTGGATTTACAGACAAAGAATGGGATTTTATTGTACTTGATAATAAATAACCATTTCTATCATAGATATTTCCTCTTTCTACAATTTTTTCATTATAATACAAAGTATTGATTTGATTATCTAGCAACATCAAATCGAAAATTCGATAGAATGCTATAGAGTATACTAAAATAAAAACTATAATTGAAAAAAAAATACGTTTATGAAAATTCTTTAAAGCATCTATATCGAAAAAATGGAATTTTTTGACCATTAATATTGCAATAAATTATTTAGAAACAACTTGTAATACATCTGTTAATTCTTGATTTACAAAATCTTGTAAATTTATTCTACTTTTTACAAAACTACTTTCTTTCTCAATATCAAAATATATTTTTTTTAATTTAATAAGATAAATATAATTATGATAAAGACTATATTCAACCTCATTAATTTTTAGTTGTTCTTGACTTTTTATAATATTTGATGAGATTATTTTATTTTCTTCTTCTATTAGTTTAGTTTTACTTCCAAAATATAGAACTACTGTTAAAGCTGATATATTTAATAAGATTAACATAGCAATTGCTGAAAAATATTTCATTCAATTCACTTTTTGCGCTATTCGGAGCTTTGCTGATCGAGAGCGAGGATTAATAAGTTTTTCCTTCTCACTTGGTCTTATTGGTTTTTTGGTGATAATTTTAAAATTAATCTGACCGTTATCAACAAGCTCCGGATAGTGGCGGGAGGAACGCCATCGTTTACCACTATTGTGGTTAAAAAAATCTTTCACAATTCTATCTTCAAGACTTTGGAAAGAAACTA
>PTKX01000036.1 GCA_002938195.1 Alphaproteobacteria bacterium MarineAlpha5_Bin7
AATTTTGCTGAATCTCTCATTGCAGGAGTAAGAGTTTCAATAGGTCCAGTAAAACCTAAGATAATTCCTACTTTAACTTCAGCTAGAGCCGCTGTCGAAATAGTTGACAAACTAACTATAGCTGCAAGAAGTAATTTTTTCATATTTCCTCCAAGAAATTTCTAAAATTCAATAATGGACCTATAATCTAAAACATTAGTCTCGTACAGTCATCAATAGTTAGTTTTTTTAATAAAATAGTCTAAATATACTCTAAATGACTGATTTTAGTGTTGAAAATGTGATTATAGGTGCTGGAGTAGTAGGTTTAGCTTTAGGCTATCATTTATCTGAGAAAAACAAAGAAATCCTAATTTTAGAGAAAGAAAATGATTTTGGTAAAATTACAAGTTCAAGAAATTCTGGAGTAATCCATGCTGGACTTTATTATCCTAAAAACTCTCTCAAAAGAAAACTTTGTGTTTTAGGAAATAAATTAGTTTATGAATACTGCAAAAAAAACCACATACCTCATATAAATACTAAAAAATTAATTGTAGCATCTTCAAATGATCAAATAGAAATTATTGAAAATTTAAAAAAACAAGCTGAAATAAATGAAGTAGAGGGAGTAAAAAATATTTCACAAAATGAGGTTAAAAAGATTGAGCCATTAATTTATTGTGAGGAAGCCCTGTTAGTTCCTTCGAGTGGTATTGTTGATCCTATAGTTTACATGAGGTCATTGGTTGGTAAAATAGAAAATACTGGCAATATGATTGCATATAAATCAAATATAAAAAAAATAAATTATGATGGTAATAATTTTAATTTATTAATTCAAAATACTGATAACAAAGAAGAAACAATAATTAAATGTAAGACACTTATAAACTCTGCAGGATTATTTGCATCTGATATAGCAAATAAAATTGAAGAGTTAAAAAAAGAATTTATTCCAAAAACTTTTTTTGGTAAGGGAAATTATTTTAATATAAATAAAGATTTAGGAATTCGCCATCTTATTTATCCAGTGCCAAATGAATTTTCATTAGGTTTGCATTTAACTCCAGAATTGGATAATTCAGTTAAGTTTGGCCCTGATTTTGAATGGGTAGATAATTCAAATGATTATACGGTAAACATTAATAAAAAAGAAATTTTTATAAATGAAATAAAAAAGTATTTACCAGATTTAGATACTTCATCATTGAGTCCTAGTTATGCTGGAATTAGACCAATTATTGAAAAAAATGATCAATCAAAAAGAGATTTTAATATTCAAACTGTAGATATTCACTCCATACCTCATTTGGTTAATTTATTTGGCATTGATTCACCTGGGTTGACCTCTTCTTTAGCATTGGCAAAACACATAGAATCATTATTAAGCTAGATATGAAAACAATAGGCATATTAGGCGGAGGTGTTTGGGGTAGCGCTCTTGCTAAACTTTTAAGCAATCATCAAGTATTAATTTTTTCAAGAGATATCAAAGTAGTTGATTCAATTAATAAGCAAAAATTAAATCCAAGACTAAAATCTACTGCTTTTAATGACAACGTTAAGGCCACTATAGAGATTAAAGAATTAGCCACAGTTGATTATTTACTTATTGCTCTACCTGTACAAAAAATTAGAGAGACCTTAAAAGATTTTTCAGTAAAAAATAAAAATCAACAAATTATAATTGGATCTAAAGGTATTGAGATCAATACTAAATTATTTATAAAAAATGTTGTAAGTGAATTAGTCAATACAAAGAATATTAGTATTATTTCTGGACCTTGTTTTTCACATGAGGTGGCTCAAAATTTACCTACAGCTGTAACTTTAGCTTCAAATAGCAGGGATGTTTTTGAAGATATCAATAACTTGTTTAATAATAAAAATTTTCGTCTTTATTATTCTAATGATTTTATTGGTTGTCAACTAGGGGGTGCTTTAAAAAATATATATGCTATTGCAGTAGGAATAACTAATGCATTAAATTTAGGTGACAATGCTAAGAGCGCTTTAATTACCAGATCTTTTGTTGAAATGACTAGATTAGGAAATACTCTAGGAGCCAATCCTCAAACATTATTTGGTTTATCAGGTCTTGGAGATCTTATACTAACTTGTAATTCGCTTAAATCGCGTAATACTTATTTCGGCTATATTATAGGAAGTCAGCAAAAAATTAGCATTGAAGATCATTTAAAATCTCAACAAACAACAGAGGGATACTTTACAGTCAAAGCTGTACATTCAATAGCTAATGAAAAAAAAATTGATATGCCCATTATGAATAGTATTTATAATATTTTATATAACGGTAAAAATATAGATAATGAAATTAATAACTTATTAGACAGATCTGCAAAAAAAGAAATTGATCAATAATGTCTAAAATGTTTTATAACCTTGATACTGATTGGATTAATAATATAAAAATTAATCTTAGCGCTGTTCAAAGAAGAACATTATCATTAACTAAAAGAAGAACAGTGAAAAAAGAATATCAAGTAGCCTGGCTACTTAAATCAATTACATTAATTGATTTAACTACTTTAAGTGGAGATGATACTTTTGGCAAAGTAGAAAGATTATGTGAAAAAGCTTTGAATCCAATTTCTTCAACTATTCTTAATGCTCTTGATTTAAATGATAAAAATATTACAACTGGAGCAGTATGCGTTTACCATCATTTAGTATCTCATGCTAAAAAACATCTAAATAATAGACTACCTATTGCAGCTGTTTCAACCGGATTCCCAGCTGGACTATCTTCTTTTAAAACTCGTAAAAAAGAGATTATTGACTCAATTAATGAAGGAGCGAACGAAATAGATATTGTAATAAATAGATCTTATGTTTTACAAAATGATTGGAAAAAACTTTATGATGAGGTGAGAACATTTAAAGAAATCGCAAAAAATATTAAAATTAAAGCTATATTAGGAGTAGGTGATCTTGAAACTCTGCGGAACGTAGCTAAAGCATCTTTAGTTTGTATGATGGCAGGAGCAGATTTTATTAAAACCTCAACAGGTAAAGAGAAAATTAACGCCAATCTCAATAATAGTCTTGTTATGCTAAGAATGATTAGAGAATTTTATAGTTATTCAGGTAAAAAAATTGGTTTTAAACCTGCCGGCGGTATATCTGCTGCTAAAGGAGTTTTAGAATTTTTAATACTTGTCTATGAAGAATTAGGAGAAGATTGGATTAATGAAAACTTATTGCGTATAGGAGCGTCTAGTTTATTAATAGATATTGAAAGACAATTATATCATTATGCTCTTGGTCGTTATGCAAATAAAGAAAAAATAGCAATGTCATAAATATGAGTAAAATAATAAAAAATTTTGATAAAATTAAATATGGACCTGCTCCAGAAGATAGTAAAGAAGTTTATAATTGGATTAATAAATTAGCATCACCCAATAAAATTTTTATTAACGGTCAATGGATAAAATCTTCTAGTAAAAAAATAATTCAAGCAATCAACCCTTCTAATAATAATAAGCTTTTTAAATTATCAGTAGGTTCAAAAACTGACGTTAATAAGGCTGTTCTTGCTGCTAAAAAAGCTTACAGTTCTTGGTCAAAACTCAATCCATATGAAAGGTCAAAGTACCTTTATGCTTTAGCAAGATTAATACAAAAACATTCTCGGTTTTTAGCTGTATTAGAAACTATTGATAATGGAAAACCTATTCGAGAAACCAGAGATATAGACATACCTTTGGTTGCAAGACATTTTTATTATCATGCAGGTTTTGCAGCAAAATATGATCAAACCAAAGAATCTATTGGTGTAGTTGGACAGATTATTCCTTGGAATTTTCCCTTACTGATGTTGTCCTGGAAAATAGCACCAGCTTTAGCTTGTGGGAATACTGTCATTTTAAAACCAGCAGAATATACATCATTAACAGCTTTATTTTTTGCTGAATTATGTATTAAAGCAAAAATTCCAAATGGAGTGATTAATATACTTACTGGCGATGGCTCAACGGGAGAGCATATAACAAATCATCCATTAATCAATAAAATAGCTTTTACAGGATCTACAGAGGTAGGAAAAAAAATTATTTCTTCTTCTTCAGATTCAAATAAAAAATTAACTATGGAACTTGGAGGTAAATCTCCATTTATTGTTTTCGAAGATGCTGATTTAGATAGTGCTGTGGAAGGTGTAGTAGATGCGATATGGTTTAATCAAGGTCAGGTTTGTTGTGCTGGTTCAAGGTTATTGATTCAAGAAAGCGTAGAAAAAAAGTTTATTCAAAAATTAAAAAAAAGAATGGAAAAATTGAGAGTTGGTAATCCATTAGATAAATCAATTGATATTGGTGCAATAGTTGCTCCTGTTCAATTAAAGAAGATTGACGCACTTGTTAAAAAAGGAATTAAAGAGGGTGCTAAATTATGGCAACCATCATGGTCTTGTCCTAAGAATGGATTATTTTATCCTCCATCATTATTTACAAAAGTTACTCCAGCTTCTTTTATAGCTCAAGTTGAAATATTTGGTCCGGTATTAACAAGTTTAACTTTTAGAACACCTAGTGAGGCGGTAAGTATTGCAAATAATACACCATATGGATTAGCGGCTAGTATTTGGTCAGAAAATATTAATCTTGCATTAGACATGGCACCAAAAATTAAAGCTGGTGTAATTTGGATTAACTCAACAAATCTTTTTGATGCATCTTGCGGTTTTGGAGGTTTCAAGGAAAGTGGTTTTGGAAGAGAAGGGGGTAGCGAAGGTATCAGAGCATATACAAAAATAAATATTCCTAAAAAAAAGAAAAGAGAAAATATAAATAATAAAATTAAAATTAATCTACCTTTGATAGATCGTACTCAAAAATTATACATTGGTGGAAAGCAAAAAAGACCTGATGGAGGATATTCTTTTTCTTTAAATTCCATTAATGGTTCTTTTATTTGTGATATTTCTAGAGCTAATAGAAAGGATGTTAGAGACTGTGTAGAAATATCATCTAAATCATTCTCTACAAATTTAAATAACTTCAATAGATCACAAATTTTATATTATCTTGCTGAAAATTTGCAGTTGAGAGAAAAAAATTTTATTGATCTTTTAATTCTTTTAAAAGGCTATTCATTAATTGATGCTCAAAAAGAATTTACTGAGTCATGTAAACGAATTTTCTATTACGCTTCAATGTCAGATAAATTTGAAGGAAACATTCACAATCCTCCTATCCGAGGTTTAACTTTAGCAATGAAAGAACCACTAGGTGTTATGTCTTCAGTATTAAATGATGATAATCCACTTTTAAGCTTAATTACGATTATAAGTTCAATTTTTTCTACTGGAAACACTAATATTGTTATTCCAGGTCAAAAAACCTCTTTAATAGCTACTGAATTTTATCAAGTTTTAGAAACATCAGATGTGCCACCTGGGTATATCAATATATTAACCTCTCAAGAGAATGAATTGGTTCCTACTTTATCTTTGCATGAAAATATTAATGGTATTTGGTATTTTGGAAAAAATAAAAAAGACAGATCTCTATTAATAAAAAATACTACCTCGAATTTAAAAAGATACTGGTGTCCCGATGAATTAAATATTGATTGGTTCTCAAATAATGAGCAATTTTTGGATGAATTTTTATATCAAAGCACTCAAATTAAAAATATTTGGATTCCTTACGGAGAATAATGTGATATATTATTAATTATGTTGATCAACGTAAATCCTCTATTAAGTCCAGAAATATTATTAACACTGAGATCAATGGGACATGGCGATAGGATTGTTTTAAGTGATGCTAATTTCCCATCATATTCTCATGCTCAAAAAATTCATAGAATGGATGGTTTAAACATACCTCAAGCTGCAGAAGCCCTTTTATCAGTTTTTCCATTAGATAGTTTTATAACTGAGCCAGTTCAAAGAATGGAAATAGATGGAAAACCTCAAGAAATTAATGAAGTTCAAAAAGATTTAATCGATACTGTTCATAAAGTATCAGGACCAAATTGGAAAGTTGGTTCTATTGAACGTCAACAATTTTATATAGAGGCTAAAGAAACTTTTGCTGTTATTACTACTAGTGATACCAGACCTTATGGGTGTTTTATTTTTACAAAAGGTGTACTGAAACCAGATGGAAGTGTTTGGATAATATAAACATTTAAATTTTTTTAAATGAAAAATTAAAGATACTTATGAAAAAAAAATTTGAAGATTTGTTTAAAACTAACAAACCAATAATAGCAATGGTTCATCTTCCTGCTTTACCAGGCTCTCCTTTGTATGACTCAAAACTAGGATTGAATTATATTTTAGAAGTAGCTGAAAAAGATTTAATAGCGCTTCAAGACTCAGGCGTTGATGCTATTATGTTTGGAAATGAAAATGACAGACCTTATGAATTTAATGTTAATACAGCTTCTTCTTCTACCATGTCATATGTTATTGGAGTTTTAAAACATAAGATTAAAATTCCTTATGGAGTAAATGTTTTATGGGATCCCATTAGTACTATAGCTGTGGCAGCTTCAACAGGAGCTCATTTTGTAAGAGAAATATTTTCAGGTACTTATGCTTCTGATATGGGTTTTTGGAATCCTGATGCCGGCAAAGCAATGAGATATAGAAATAGTTTAAATAGAGAAGATCTTTTGATGTTTTATAATATAAGTGCTGAATTTGCTTTTTCTCTTGATCAGCGTTCCATAGCTGAAAGATCAAAAAGCACTGTTTTCTCTTCAATTCCAGATGCCATTTTAGTTTCAGGTCAGATTACAGGAGAATCAGTTAACCAACATGATTTAGAGTCAGTTAAAAAAATAATTCCTCATACACCTGTTTTAGCAAACACAGGAGTAAAATTAGAGAATGTTGAGAAGATTCTAAATGTTTCGGATGGGGCAATTATTGGATCATCATTAAAAGTTGATGGAGATACATGGAATCAAGTTGATCCTAAAAGAGCTAAAAATTTTATGGATAAAGTAAAATCAATTAGATAATAATGAATTTAGAAAAAATAAAAAAAAATTTGCGGGACTTGTGTTTTATCCCAGGATTATCAGGATATGAAGATGATGTTAGAAAATATTTATCTGAACAGCTAAGTTCACTTAATTTAGAAAATAAAACAGATGTTCTTGGAAATTTAATTTGTACCATTCCAGGAGATAACACTCTTCCATCAGTTATGTTATTTGCACATATGGATCAGTTAGGTTTTGTTGTAAAAAAAATAGAAGATGATGGTTTTATTAGAATAGATAGATTGGGCGGAGTTCCCGAAAAATCTTTACCTTCTCAAGAAGTAGTTATTAAAACAAATCAAGGGAATAGTATTAATGCTATAATCGGCAACAAATCACACCATGCAACAAGCAATGAGGAAAAACACAAAGTTATTTCTTATAAAGACTTATTTATAGACGCTGGTTTTTTAAGCAAAGATGAAGCTTTACAGAATGGTATTAACATAGGTTCACCTATTACATATTCTCCTTCCTTTAAGGAAATTGGACAGCATTGCATATCTGCTACAGCTATTGATGACAGAGCTGGTTGTGCAGTAGTGTTAGGTGTTGCTGAACTTTTGCAAAAAAATAATAAAAGGCCAACTGTTCATATAGTATTTTCAGTCCAAGAAGAATTTAATTTGAGAGGCATTCTGCCAGCAGCTCAGATTTTAAAACCAGATATAGCAATACAAATAGATTTAATGTTATCAAGCGATACTCCTGATATGCATAATCAAGGTGACGTTATTTTAGGTAAAGGACCCTGTATGAGTTTATATTCTTTTCATGGAAGAGGTACTTTAAATGGACTCATCCCTCATCCTTCACTTGTAAAATTGTTTGATAATATTGCTAGTAAAAATAACATCTTCCTTCAACGAAGCGCAACAACTGGCATATTAACTGATTCGTCATATGTGCAGTTTATTAACGAAGGTATAGCCTGTATTGATTTGGGGTTTCCAATGCGTTATTCTCATTCTTCTAAAGAAGTTTGTGATTTAAGAGATCTTCTAAATTTAGGAAATTTGCTTTTTAATTCAATTATTAGCATTGATAAAAATTTTTCTTTAGAAAGAAATTAAAATGTCTGAAAAATATTATTTAGGAATAGATATTGGAACTTATGAGACCAAAGGAGTTTTGGTTAACATTAAAGGTCAGGTAATATCTAAATCAGCAAAAAAACATGAAATGATAGTGCCTCAAAGTGGGTGGGCTGAGCATAGACCTAATGAAGATTGGTGGGGAGATTTTACTTATGTCTCTAATGATTTAATTAACAAATCAGGTTGTGATCCAAAAAATATAAAAGCTGTATCAGCAAGTACAATTGGACCATGTATGTTGCCAGTAGATAAACAAGGCGAACCTTTGATGAATGCCGTATTATATGGAGTTGACACAAGAGCATATAAAGAGATTGATTATCTTAATCAAACTATTGGAGAAGAAAAAATATTCAAATTCAATGGTAATTCACTTACTTCCCAGCAAGTAGGACCTAAGATTTTATGGTTAAAAAACAACAGACCTGAAATTTTTAATAAAACATATAAGATAGTTAATGGTACAGCTTTTATAAATTCAAGACTAACAGGCAATTATACGACTGATCATTTTTCTGCAGCTTTTGTTAATCCGCTTTATGATATACACAAACAAAACTGGAGTAATGAGCTTATAGATGATTTAGTTAATCTTGAACAACTTCCTAAACTTGTATGGACAGACGATATTATTGGACATGTAACAGCTAAAGCAGCTAAAGAAACTGGTTTAGCAGAAGGAACAATTGTTACCTCAGGCACAATTGATGCTGCAGCAGAGGCTTTGAGCGTGGGTGTCATAGGAACAGGAGATATGATGATGATGTACGGTTCAACAATGTTCTTTATATCAATTACTGACAAAATTTTGTCAGATTCAAGATTATGGTATTCTCCCTGGCTTTTTAAAGGAGAACATAGTCTAATGGGAGGTTTGGCTACAAGCGGAACTTTGACACACTGGTTTAAAAATAATTTTGCAAAAGATTTGCGGGGTGAAGATATATTTATTAAATTAGCTAAAGAAGCAGAACAATCTCCTCCAGGTTCAAAGGGAATAATATTTCTTCCATATTTTTCTGGAGAGAGAACACCAATTCATGATACTCATGCTAAAGGAACTTTCTTTGGCTTAGATTTAACTCATAATAGATCTGATATGTATAGATCAATATTTGAAGGTATTGCTTATGGGACAAAACATGTTTTTGATACTTTTAAAGAATTAAATTATGTTCCAAATAAACTTTATGGTGTTGGCGGAGGAACAAAAAATAATATTTGGTCTCAAACTACATCAGATATCATTGGTCTAAATCAAATTTTACGCAAAACTACTTTAGGAGCTTCATATGGAGATGCTTTTTTATCTGCTTATGCTTGTGGAGATTTAAAAAAAGAAGATATTAATAATTGGAATGGTATAGATTATGAAATAGAGGCCAAAAATGATAATAATGATATTTATTCTAAAGGATACAGTAACTTTAGAAAGTTATATGAAAATACGAAAAATTTAATGAAAGAAATGGACGATTAAACTATTGTTTTACTGCCCCAGCTGCCATTCCTTTAACAATATAACGTTCCAAGAAAATAGCTATAATAATTAATGGCAAACATAAAGCTGCAGATACAGCTGCCATAGTCCACCACCTTATACTTTGCGAAGATATTTGTGATGCTACCATTACAGGCATTGTTTTTGCATCAGTACTTGTAATTAAGGCGGCTAGAAAATATTCATTCCAACATAATATTAAGCATAATATAAATGCACTTGCTATTCCTGGTAAAACGATTGGTAAAACAATTTTATAGAAGCTAACCCAAACACTTGCTCCATCTACAAGTGCAGCCTCCTCGAGCTCAATAGGAACGGCATTAAACTGGTCTCTCATAATCCATATTACAATTGGAAGAACTGTTAATGTGTATAATAAAATCATTCCAATATGAGTATCCAAAAGAGATAATTCTTTATACAAAACAAGTAAAGGTAAAGCTAAAACTACTGGAGGTAAAATTAATTGTGATAAAAAGAAAAATGAAATATCTGGATTTCTCATAAATCCAAATTTATAATTAAACCTACTTAATCCATATGCTGCTAATGAACCTAGTATAATTGCAAGTGCAGAAGCGCATGAAGATATAATAGCTGTATTAGTAAATCTTGCTAAAAACTCCTCTCTACCTGTTGATTCAGTAAAAATACTATCAGGAGAAAGCCCTAAGTGTTTCCAACCTTTCCAAGATGGTTCAAAATCTACCCATGGTATTAATAACCCTTGAGTAACACTGGCTGCTGTTTTAAAAGATGTTGTAGCTGTCCAATATATAGGGAATAAACATATAAAAGTCCAAAATAATAAAATCCCGTATATTAATACCTTCTCAATAATATTATTTTTCATCATGATTCTCTTTGTAACCATCTATTTACAAAACGAATTAAAATAGTCATAAATATCACTATTATAATTAGGTATACGAATGAAAGTAAAGTTCCATACCCAACATTTGATCTATCTCTGTATTCTCTTACAATAAAACTAGTAACACTATCAGTTGCACCACCTGGACCTCCAGCAGTTACAATCATTATTATATCAGCTAATTTAAGTTTAAAAATTATTCTTATAACTAATGTTGTTAATGAAACAGGTAACATTATTGGGAAAATTATACTTTTAAACATCATCCACTTATTTGCACCATCAACTTTAGCCGCTTCTAAGACTTCTTTAGGCAAAGCTTGTAATCCTGCTAATAACATTATGATCATTAATGGAATAAATGTCCAAGCATCCATGCACATCATAGTTAATCTAGCTAGTTCTGGAGTACTGTAAAAAGTTGGAGTTTCCCAACCTAAAGTCCGTGCAAGACCTGCAACTGGACCAAAACGTTGTTCAAGCATTGATTTTCCTATCATCCAACTAACTGCTACTGGACTAAGCATAAGGGGAATTAAAAAAGATACTCTAAAAAATTTTCTACCTCTAATTTGAGAATTTAGTAAAATTGCTAAAAGAAAAGCTATAGCAAATTCTACTAAAACAGCGAGAATATAGTAAACCATATTTTTCATGGCATTCCAGTAATATGGGTCAGATAGCATTTGATAGAAATTATCTAGTCCATTAAATTTTTTTCCATCCAATGAACTTAAATTCCAATCAGTAAAAGAAATATATAATCCAAATAGTAATGGAAAAACTACTATTGAAATTATGAACATAACAGCAGGAAATACAAATAAAATTCGTTTTCCTTTTTCTCCATAAATTAAAACTCTTGAATAACCAATAGCAATAGCCCAAAGAATATAAGCATAAAGTAAAGGTCTCCAGTTTGAAAAACCAAAATCTATTTTTTCAAATGAATAAAGACCTTGAATCAAAGCAATAGTTATCATTAGTATGAATGTTGAGCGTACTAAAATTACTCCGCTTCTTTTACTTTTCTGACTTATGATTGATGGTGAAACTACATATAAAGGGTCACGTTCTATTGATTTAATTTCACTCATTTTAATTAAATTTTTAAAAAAAAATCTAGCGACTATTTAATAGTCGCTAGATGTAAAAAATTAAAGTCCTAATGAAGCTTTATAAAGCTTTATTTGGCTCTCTCTTCCAATTTGGTCCGTAATTTTATCCCAAGCTGCAGCTATAGCGTCAGCACCAGTTTGAGCATCCATTTGACCAGCATAGATTTTTGAAAGTTCATCTTCTGCTATACTGTAATACTGAAAGATACCCGGAATTCTTGGTTCAATTGCAGCATTCGGATGATTATATGAGTCTGCTTCAGACGCAAGATAATCAGAAGCAAATGCCTCAGAATAACCAGCTCCAGTCCATTCACTAATATTGAAATGGCTATTTCGGTATGGCTGAAAACCAGATGGATACATAGACATCCATAATGATACTTCTTTTCCACCAATATGAGCCGCTGCAGACCAAGCAGCTTTTCTTTTTGCTGAATCTGAATCTACAGTTTTCATACAGTAAAGTCCCCAACCAATATAAGCCATATTAGGAGCATAGTTAGGACCACTAGATAAAGTTTCCCATTTACCAGTTTGCCAATTATAAACATCATCAGAGCCAGGTAGGATGTCAAATCCTACGTTACCTGCAACAAGAGATTCATCCGAGGTATTAGCATTCGAACCAACATCTCCCCACCAAGATACCATAGAACCTGTTCCTGCTAAAAATTGATTAAACCCAGTTACACCAGGATCCGCATTAATTTGATCTGGCGGTTGAGTATCTTTTCTATCAAGAACATCTTGTATAGCTCTAACCCAAGCTGGATTATTAACCATTGGCTTCATAGTATCAGGTTCAAATAAGAACGCAGGGCTATTTGGATGTTTAGCATAAGCAGTAGCAATACTTCCTAAAAAGTAAAATGCAAATCCACCCCAGCCTTTTTGAACATCTAAATATCCATATGCTGGGTAACCTGCATGCGTTTTCCCTTTTAAGAAATTATTAACTTCCGTTACTTTTTGCCAAGTATTAGGAACTTCCCAATTACCAGAATGACCTTCATCTTTCCAAGCTTTAGCTAACTCCTCATTTGCGAAGTAGTCTGTTCGGTAGTTAAAGTTATGACAGTCACCATCAATTGAAATACGGTATGTTTTACCATCCCATGTTCCAGTTGGAGCTTGAAGATATCCAACATAGTCAGCTAAATCAATTTGTTCAGCAACCCAACCAGGCATTTCAGAAGTAAGTTTTTTACCACATATAT
>PTKX01000037.1 GCA_002938195.1 Alphaproteobacteria bacterium MarineAlpha5_Bin7
ATGGTGGGTGCGACAGGGATTGAACCTGTGACCCCTGCCGTGTCGAGGCAGTGCTCTACCGCTGAGCTACGCACCCTACTCTTATCCTTCTAATGATTTCAAAATGTAAATCAATCAATTATGGGGAATTTTTCGTGGGGGAAGTTTGGGGAACACTTTAATTCCCTCTTATTCCTTTTTATTACATAAATGCACCTTATTTAACATTTAATTACTTAATATGACATTGATAGCAGTTGTGTCGAGGCAGTGCTCTACCGCTGAGCTACGCACCCATAAAATTTTAAAAATAATAATTACAATATTTAGATATTAATTTAATGTTATAAATAAAATTACGCTATTTACACTTAAATAATATGAAAAAAAAGCAAGTTAGCAACTATAGTTTTAAAAAGGCCCTTAGCAAATTTGCAACAGGAATAACTATTATTACGATTAATTCTAAAAATGAATTTATTGGAAAAACGGTTAATTCATTTGCTTCTTTATCTTTAAACCCGCCATTAGTTTTGTTTTCCTTAGATAAAAAATCTTCTTCATTAAAAAAGTTTTTAGAAAGCAAGTATATTGGAATAAATATTTTATCAAAAAAACAAAAAAATATATCTCAATATTTTTCTAATAAAAAAGAAACTTGGGGAGATACAAATTTTATTTTATCTAAAGAAAATATACCTTTAATTAAAAATTCAGTTGTTAATTTAAGCTGCAAAACTTTTAAAAAGTTACCAAATGGTGACCATGTAATCTTTATTTGTAAAGTAGTTTCAATTAAAATTGATAAATCCCTAAAACCTCTAATTTATTTGAATAATAAATATTATTAGCATTATTATGCCTGTTAACATCTCTTTTGTAATTAAAATTTTTTTATATACAATTTTACTTTTCCTATGTTTATATTTTATGGTTAATGGATTCAATGAACTTAATTTTTATAAATCAGAAAATATAATTAAAATAAATAGAGATCTGAATCTTAAGATAGAAAATAATTTAATTAATGAAAAATTATTTGAAAATGAAAGTGATATATTTTTAAAAAAAGATGATGATAAAATAAAAAATTTAGAAAAAGGTTCTTCAAATAAAGTAGAAAAAATTCTTATAACAATAAAAAAAAATGATACTTTCGCAAAAGTTATTGATCCATATTTTAAAGATAATAAAGTCAAAAATGATATTATCCAAGAGTTAAACAAAGCCTATAATTTAAAAAATCTTAAAATTGGACAAAATATTTATTTATTCATAAATAAAGAAAATATAATTAATAAAATTGTTATTCCTTATGATTTTTCTACAGATATTATTATAAACGTTTTAGAAGAAAGAGTAGAATTAATAAAAGAAAAATCAGAAATTAACGAAGAAATTAAATCAAAAAAATTTACAATTAAATCCTCAATATATGAAGATGGGATAAAATATAATGTTCCACTAAAGATTTTATCGGATATAATTAAATTGTATAGTTTCGACGTTGATTTTCAGCGTGATATTAGAGTCAATGATCAGCTTGAATTTTCTTATGAGGTTTTATACAACAAAGAGCGAGATCAAGAGTCATATGGAGAATTAAAATATGCAAGTTTAACGCTGCAAAAAAGTATATTAAAATATTTTGTTTTTAAAACTGATGAAGGATATATAGACTATTTTGATTTAAAAGGAAAAAACGTAAAAAAAGCATTAATGAAAACTCCAATAGATGGGGCAAGACTATCTTCTTCATATGGAATGAGAAAGCACCCTATTTCAGGATATAATAAGTTACACAAAGGTGTAGATTTTGCAGCTCCAAAGGGTACTCCAATATATGCAGCTGGCAATGGAATTGTAGAGTTTGTAGGTAGAAATGGTGGTTATGGAAAATATATACGTATAAGACATAATAATTCTTACAAAACTGCATATGCACATTTGAATAATTATAAAAAAGGTTTGCATAAAGGTTTGCGTGTAAATCAGGGGGATATTATTGGTTATGTTGGATCTACAGGTAGATCTACTGGTCCACACTTACATTATGAAATAATCTACAATGGTAAACAAATAAATCCTATGAAAATGAAACTTCCGCCTAGTAAAACTTTACAAAATGAAGAACTAAAAAGATTTAATTTGGAAAGAAAAAAAATTTATTCTGATTTTTTATTTAATCTTTATGAATAATTTAAGAAGCTTCTTTTTTTGATTTTGTTGTTTTCTTTTTTGCTGGTTCTGAAATAAAAGGTACTGATTCTATAGATTCAGGGTCATCCTCTGACTCTTTAACTTGTGTTTCATTTGTCACACTATCATTAGAAGATATCTCTTTACTACTTGCTGCATTTTCATCATTAATTTGATCAGATTCTGATCTAGGTAAAACTTGTTGTGGGTTTTCATTATCTTCAACAACTATTCCTAATTCTGTCATAGTTCTAAAATAATGATCTGCAAATTGATAATAATATTCAGTTTGAATTCTGTCTCCTGAGGAAGATGCTTCTTTAGCAAGTTTGAGGTATTTTTGATATTGTTGTGAAAGATTTCCTTTATTTCTAATTTTTCCATTTGAAAAATTGCTATATTTTTTAAATGGTTGTCTTCTATTAGACCTAAATGTCACGCGACCATTTTTTTTAGAATACATAAATTAACTTCAATAAATTAAATTAAAATCTGGAAAACTCAAATTAACGTTGGTTTTCAATACAAATAATATAAACACTATTATATTCTTAAAAAAATTAATCAATAATTATTTCTACTTTTTTTCATTAAAACCAATATTCTTTCATATTGTTGATAATCAACAATAATATCTATGCACTTCATTCCATATTCATTAAAAATTTCTATAGTTCTATCCTTTTGTTTATAACCTATTTCTACAAACGAAATTGTGTCTTGATTAGATATTCTTGATAAAATTGGGCCTAATTCTCTATAATAAGTTAAACCATCTATGCCGCCATACAAGGCGACTTTAGGTTCATTATTCTTTAGACCTTCGTCTAAATTATTATATTCTTTAAGATTAAGATAAGGTGGATTAGATAAAATAACATTAAAAATCTCATTACCATTATACCAATCACAGTTAAGAAACTTGATTCTGTTTGAAGTTTTATGATTTTTTGAATTATTTTTTGCAACTTTTAATGCTTCTGTTGATATATCAGTAGCAATAAATTTTGATGAAAAATATTCTTTTGCCAATGATATAGCAAGACATCCTGATCCAGTTCCTAAATCAATAAAATTTAGTTTTTCTCTTTTATTTTTAAAATATTTTTCTACACCCTCTATTATAAACTCTGTTTCAGGTCTAGGATCCAATACTTTTTTGTTAACAAAAAAATCTAAATTCCAAAAACATTTTTCGTTAAATATTTTTGATATCGGTTCTTTATTAATTCTTCTTTTAAAAGCGTCATTGAATAAATCTTTATTAATATTATTAATATCAAAATTACTTAAAATAATTTCTTTTTTATTTATAGCTGATTTTTTAAGTAGAGTTCTAAGCTCAACTTCAGGAAAGCTAAAATTATTTCTCTTAAGTGATAACAAGTGACTATTAATAAAATCATTCATTGTTTAACTCAGCTATTTTCTTAGTTTCATCGAATGTAATTAAAGGCTTAATTATATCATCTAATTCTCCTGCAAGTATTTCATTAAGTTTATATAACGTTAGATTAATTCTATGATCAGATACTCTTCCTTGAGGAAAATTATAAGTTCTTATTCTTTCTGATCTATCTCCTGAACCTACCTGCATTTTTCTATTTTCAGCCCTTTCCTTTTGTTTGTCTTGAATTTCTTTATCTAAAATTCTTGAACGAAGAATTTTGAGTGCTTTAGCTTTATTTTTATGTTGAGATTTTTCATCTTGCTGGGACACAACAATACCTGTAGGAATGTGAGTTATTCTTACAGCGCTATCAGTCGTATTAACTGATTGACCGCCAGGACCACTTGAACGAAATACGTCTATTCTCAAATCTTTTTCTTCAATATTAATATCAATTTCTTCAGCTTCTGGTAGTACTGCAACTGTAGCTGCAGAAGTGTGTACTCTACCGCTAGTTTCTGTTAATGGTATTCTTTGGACTCTATGCACTCCAGACTCAAACTTTAATTTAGAAAAAACATTATTGCCTGAAATATTACATATTACTTCTTTAATACCATTAAGTCCTGTTTCTGAGATTGATAGTATTTCGCATTTCCATTTATTTAAGTCAGAATATTTTTGATACATAGAAAATAAATCAGCTACAAATAATGATGCCTCATCTCCACCTGTTCCTGCTCTAATCTCTAATATTGAATTTTTATTATCATTTTCATCTTTAGGAATTAATAATTTAATTAAATCATTTTCTAATAATTTTATTTTTGTATTACATTCTTTTAATTCTATTTCAGCCATTTCCTTTATTGAAGAATTATTATCATTTAATAAATCTTTTAAATTATTTATTTCTTTTAAATAATTTTGATATTCTTTTATAGAATTAGCTAAAGGCATAAGATCTGAATATTCCTTATTCATTTTAACAAGTTTTTCTGTATCAAAATTATCTTGTGTAGAAAGCTTGCTTTCTATATCTTTATGTTTTTCTAATATTGTTTCTAATTTTTGATTAAAATCTTTCATTTTTTTAATTTATTAATTATTTCTTCCAATGAAATAACACTTTGTGTTCCTTCTGAGAGTTTTTTGAATGTATACTTATTGTTTTGATATTCATCTTCTCCAATAATTACTACATAAGGAACTTTATTTGCACTAGCATTTGATAGAGATTTTTTTAAATTATATTTGTAGTCAAAAGTTGTCTTAATTTTATTTTCTCTTAAAGCATGGATTAGTTGCACTGCAAATTCTTTATATTTTTCATCTAAAATAATTACATTAACTGTAGCAGGTTGAAAGTTGATCTTTTTTGATAAATGCATTAATCTTTCTATTCCACTAGCCCAACCAACTCCAGGGGTATCTGGTCCTCCTAAAAGTTTAATTAAACCATCATATCTTCCTCCGCCTATCAAGGTATTTTGAGATTCATCAGTATTTGATTTAAATTCAAAAACTGTATGACAATAATAATCTAGGCCTCTTACAAGCTTTTCATCAATTTTAAATTTAACTTTTAATTTGTCTAATAGATTTTTTACTTGCTCAAATTTTCTTTGAGATTCAATTGAATACAAATCCTTAATTTTTGGAGCATCTTTGCTTATCTTAATATCTAATGGATTATCAGAGTCTAGAATTCTTAGTGGGTTTGTTGCAATTTTGCTTTGAGATTCTTTAGATAAATCACTCATATATTTTTCAAAATATTTGGTTAAAATAATTTTATATTTATTTATTGTATTTTTTTCTCCTAAAGAATTAATAAACAATGTAAATTTTTCTTTAGAAACTAATTGTTGTAAAAATCTATCTGCTAAAGTAATAATTTCAGTGTCAGAAAAAGAATCATCTGTTCCCAATATTTCAAAATTGATTTGATTAAATTGTCTATATCTTCCCTTTTGAGGTCTTTCTCTTCGAAACATTGGGCCTATTCCAAATAATTTTATCGGAAGTTTTGATAATAAATTATTTGATATTGCAGCTCTAATCATTGGTGTTGTATACTCAGGTCTTAATGTAAGAAATGAATCATTTCGATCCTTAAATGAATACATTTCTTTAAGAACAACGTCAGAATCTTCTCCAAGAGGTTTTTTAAATAAATTCGTATCTTCAAAAATCGGAGTAATAATTTGCCTGTAGTCATAAATTTCCGCTAAATTAGAAATTAAATTTTTAATAAATTTATATAAAAGCAAATCTTCTCCAAAAATATCATGAGTTCCTCTTATTGGTTGAATTTTCATATTAAATCTTGTTTTTAGAAATTTCTTTAGCTTTATTTCTTATTAACTTTTCTAAATAAGGAACTAATTCCTTATCTTTTATTCTATGATTTTTTTTCCCATCCAAGTATATCATATGCGTATTCTTACCACCTCCTGTTATGCCTATCTGAGTCATGGTGGCTTCCCCAGGCCCATTTACAACACAGCCTATTATAGAAACTGTGATAGGCTCAGAAACATCTTCAAGCAATCTTTCTAAATTCTTTACTGTTTCTATTACTTGAAATTCTTGTCGGGCACAAGAAGGGCATGAAATTATTCTCACTCCTCGATGTCTCAATCCTAAACTTTGTAAAATTTCATAGCCAACTCTAACTTCTTCTTCTGGCTCATCTGACAAAGAAACTCTTATAGTATCTCCTATTCCCATTAAAAGTAATTTTCCAATTCCTATAGAGGATTTAATTGATCCAGTTCTTTTTGCCCCTGCTTCTGTAATGCCCAAATGCAATGGATACATACATTTATCTGCTAAAATCTCATAAGCTTTCGTGGCCAAAAAAATATCGGAGGCTTTAACGCTTATTTTAAAATCGAAAAAATTATTATCTTCTAATATTTTTATATTATTTAATGCACTCTCAACTAAAGCCTCAGGATTAGGCTCTTTATATTTCTCTAATATTTTTTTTTCTAAACTTCCTCCGTTTACTCCTATCCGCATTGAGCAGTTGTTATCTTTTGCTGCTTTAATAATTTCCCTAATTTTTTCTTTAGAACCAATATTTCCTGGATTTATTCTCAAGCAAGATGCGCCATTAATAGCTGATTCAATTGCTCTTTTATAATGAAAGTGAATATCAGCTATGATGGGTATTTTTGATTTTTTACTAATTTGCTTTAGGGCCTTAGATGAATCTTGATCTGGTATAGAAACTCTTACGAGATCTGCTCCAACCTTAGTTACTCTTTCTATTTGTGCAATAGTTGATTTTATATCTGAAGTAATTGTATTAGTCATTGTTTGAACGCTAATAGGAGAGTTTCCTCCCACACTTACTTTTCCAACTTTAATAGTATTTGATTTTCTTCTATCAATTTTTTGATATAGCCGTTCCATTTTAAATATACTCTAAATTATTTAATTAAATTTAGAACTAAGATTTAGTGATTCTATTACTTCTCCTTTTTTGCCTAATTTACCTTTTGGGTCGCCACCAATATATACTAGTATATTACCGGCATTCCCTGTAGTGAGGATGAAATTATCATTAATTGAGTATGTATATTCATCGTTATTTTTCATCAGTTTGCTTAAAATTATATCATCATCATTATTTCTTATTTGAATCCATGTAGATTCTAAAAATTTTAAAGTAACATTATTTTTTAAATTATTTATTGTGGTTATTTTTGGAGTGGAAGCTATAGCTGTATTAGCACTATAAGCTTTTTTAAGTTCTTTGTATTCAAAATTTGGATATGAAATTTCAGCAAAATCATTGTCAATATTTTCATTTACAAAAGTTTTTAAATCAATTGACTCAATTTCTGATATCATTTCTTGACTCAGGTCAGGAGTCATTGTGTAATTTGGTTGTAAATCATTTGTTCGAATGAAAAAGAAATAAAACGCAACCATAATAAAAACAAAAGATGCCAATGAGGTTCCTTTTGATAATAATAAAAAATAATTATTTGAAACGGGCTTTGGGAACTCCTTTAAAACATTTTTATTTTTAAATGAAATTTCATTTTTGTAAGATTTAACTAATTCATCTGCATCCAAATTTAAATAATTAGCATAAGTTCGAACATGTGCTGTCAAATAAACTTTATCTAAATAACTTACCATAACATCATTTTCGATGTCATTTAGTACATCAATAGGAATTTTAAGATCACTAGCAATAATCATGAGCGAAATATCCTTAGATATTCTAGATTCTTTTAAAATCTTACCAACTAATCTCATTTCTGTCATAACTTAAAGTATCTCTATTAATTAGTTAAGTTTATACACTGAATGGAGAGCTTTGACAGCTTGTTCAGTGAATTTCTTGCCTATTAATACACTAATTTTTATCTCCGAAGTAGAAATAGCCAAAATATTAATTTTCTCAGAGGCCAAGGTTTTAAACATTTTTTCGGCCACTCCTGTCTGAGACATCATGCCCATGCCCACAACTGATATTTTGGTCACATCTGTATCTGTGGAAATATGCTTATATTTAATTTTTGCTATATTTTTCTCTAATTCATCTTTCGATACGTCTGTATCTCTTGATTGGACAGTAAAGGTCAAATTAGCGCTAACTCCATCTTGGGATATATTTTGAACAATCATATCAACATTAATATTTTTTTTCGCTAAAATTCCAAAAATTATTGCCGAGATACCTGGCTTATCTGGTACTCCAGAAATAGTAATTTTTGATTCATTTTTACTATAAGTTACTCCACTAACAACTTCTTTTTCAATTAATTTTTTTTCATTTACTATTAACGTTCCCGGCTTTGTTGTTAATGAAGATAATACCTGAAGAGTTAAATTATTTTTCATTGCCAATTCAACTGATCGAGTTTGTAAAACTTTAGCACCCATAGAAGACATTTCTAACATTTCTTCATATGAGATTTTGTCAATTTTTTTTGCACTTTTATCAATATTTGGATCTGTAGAATAAACTCCCTCTACATCAGTATATATATCACACCTTTCAGCGTTTAAAGATGCTGCGATTGCTACAGCAGTTGTATCTGAACCTCCTCTTCCTAAAGAAGTTACCATACCTTCCTTACTAACACCTTGAAATCCTGCTAAAACAACCACATCATGGTCTTCAAAACAATTAAGTATTTTAGAATTATTAATATTTAATATTTTTGCCTTTTCATGATTAGAGTCAGTAATTATAGGAACCTGCCAACCTAAAAGAGGTATACTTTTAATACCTTGTTTATTTAATATCATAGACAAAAGTCCTACTGTGACTTGTTCCCCAGATGTAATAACTAAATCTTGTTCTGGAAGTGATGTAAAGTTAACTTTATCAATTAGTTTTTGTAATTCATTAGTAGCTCCTGCCATAGCTGATAAAACAACAACAATCTTAAAATCCCGAACGCTATCACTTACTATTTTAGAGACATTTTGTATCTTTTCTAAATCAGCTACTGATGTGCCTCCAAATTTCATTATTACTATCTTCATTGACTTAAATTTTTAATACATTAAATTGTTTAAGCTCCATATTATTATTAGATAAAACTAACAAGTTATATGATCAAAAAATTATCAAAAAAATTAGAATTTGAGCATTTTACCAAACTTTCAAGTGAATGGTGGGATCCCAATGGTAAATTCAAAATATTACACGACCTCACCCCCTTAAGAATGAAATATATCAAAGAAATGATATCTAGTAAAAATGATGGAAATAAAACTTTAAAAAAAATTGAGATATTGGATATAGGTTGTGGTGGAGGACTAATATGCGAACCTTTGGCAAGAATGGGTGCAAATGTTACTGGTATTGATTTTGTATATGAAAATATTTTATCAGCTATAAAACACGCCAAGGATTCAAATTTAAATATAAAATATTTACATAAGGATATAGAAAAAATTAAAATAGATTCAAAATATGATGTAATAATAATTTTAGAAGTTTTAGAACACATAGAAAGTTGGGAAAAATTAATTACTAATATATCTAAAAGCTTAAAACCAAAAGGCAAACTTATTATATCAACTATTAATAGAAATTTACTTTCAAAAATATTTGCAATATTTATAGCGGAAAATATTTTAAAATTTATACCTAAAAAAACCCATGATTACGAAAAACTTATCAGACCAGAAGAATTATCTTCTTCTTTAATTAAAAATAAATTTAATGTTTTAGATATTACTGGATTAATATTCAATCCAATGTCATCAGAATGGATTTTAAAGAAAAACAATTCAAAAATTAATTATTTTTGCACAGCTATAAAAAATTAATTAGTTTTTTTTGATGGAGCCCATGGTAAAGGAACAACATTTATTTCTTCTTCAAGTAACTCCTTAGTTTGTTCTAGAGATGCCTCTCCATATATGGGTCTTTCATTAGATTCTCCATATTTTATTTTTTTTGCTTCTTCGGTAAAATTATCTCCTACATAATCAAAATTTTTTTCGACAATTTTTTTAAAATTTTTTATATCATTTGCCATAGTTTTTTTTATTTTTTTTGAATTTTTTGAATTTGTTTTTTTAGATAAATTAGGTGCCATTAAAGACTTTTTAATGGAATTGCTATTGCAACTAGGACAATTTATCATTTTCTTTCTTTGTTGGTTATAGAATTCTTTTGAGTCTTCAAACCATCCTTCAAATTCTGTTGAACAAGTTTTACAAATTATATTAAAAACAATCATATTAATTAATATTATAATTATTTATTTTTTTTCAATATCTAATATATTTTTATTACTATTTATATCCAATATTATTGATCCAGAAGCAATTTTTTCACTAACTAATGTGTTTTGACTTAAAACTACTCCCATATTCTTATACAAATTCAAGGAAACAGATTTTTTGATGTTTTTATTTTCTACAATAGTAATATTTTTTAATCCATAAGCAACGATAGATAAAGTGTCTTCGTTAATAGAGGTCTTAATTTTTGATACAGATTCCTTGATAAATTTAATTGAAAGATTTAACGATCTAGTATTGAATTCGAAAAAATTGCTTTCAGCTTTGTTTTCTTTAGAGATTTCTAAAGCATCCTTAAATATGTTTTCGTCTAATGTCGCTAAATCATTAATAATTAAGTATTTAAGCTGCTCTAAATAATTAATGCCTACGATTTTATCATTAATAGATTGTTCATTTTGATTGATATAATTATTTATTTTTTCTAATACTGTATTCATAAATTTATGATCGATAATCTGAATTGATTTTTAAATATGTGTATGTCAAATCAGAAGACCAGACTATTCTGGAGCTTTCTCCAATCCCCAAACTAACATTGATTTTAATAATTTTATTTTTCATATATTTATTTATTTTTGAAATATTTAAGTTTGAATTCATTTTACCATTAGAAGCAACTAATAAGTTACCAAATTTTATTTTAATTTTATTTTGATCAATTTTTGTATCAGCTTTTCCTATAGCCATTACTATTCTTCCCCAATTAGCATCTTCTCCGGCAATTGCAGTTTTGACTAATAAAGATTCAGCTATAGAAAATGACACTTTAGCTGCTTGATTTTTGTTAAGGGCATTATTAACATTTACTTCAATTAATTTAGAAATACCTTCGCCATCTGAAACTATTTGTTTAGCTAGATTAAGCATAATTGAATAAACTTTTTGTGAAATTTTACTTAATAAAACTTTGTTTATCCTTATTTTATCATTATTTGACTTTAATCCAAATAACATAACAGTATCACTAGTAGAAGTATCTCCATCAACTGAAATAGAATTAAAAGTCGAAGTAATGTGTTGGCTTAACATATACTTTAAATCATTTCTTTTCAAAGGAGCTTCAATAAAAATATATGATAACATAGTGCCCATATTAGGGGCAATCATGCCTGACCCTTTTGCAATACCATATATTGATATTTTACTAGATTTATAATTGATTGTTTCTGAAGCTATTTTTGGATAAGTATCAGTTGTCATAATTGATTTTGCTGCACTAAGTAATGTCTTAGAAGTGGGTTGAGGTAATAATTTTAATTTATTGGTTATTTTTTTTGGATTTATTTGCTCTCCAATAACTCCAGTAGACGAAACAAGTATATTGCTTTTTTTACAATTAAATATTTTAGAAGCAAAATCTACATATTCATCTATTGCTTTAACCCCCTCTTTACCAGTAAAGGCATTAGCGTTTCCTGAATTAACTATCAAAACTTTACATAAACCCTTATTATGTTCTTTATCCCATAAGATTGGAGCTGAAGGCGTTGAAGTTTTAGAATATACCGAAAAAACAGAAGCAGGACTATTAAACTCTATAACTAATAAATCATCTTTTCTTTTTTTAAATCCAGAATTAAAAGTATAAATTTTAAATTTTTTTGGATTAAAATCTTTAAAATTCTTTGGATTAAATGGAGATTTATAAGTAAATTTCATTTATATTATATTGTTAATAGAGTTATTTAAAAACATTATAGAACTATATTTAAGCATGTGCTATCAGCCTTTATCATAAAAATGCTAAATATTGTAAACAAGTTATTTGGTTCTGGTA
>PTKX01000038.1 GCA_002938195.1 Alphaproteobacteria bacterium MarineAlpha5_Bin7
GAAAGTTACTATTCCTGGACCTATGACAATTGCGGACACTATTGCTAACACTTACTACAAATCAGATGAAGAAATGGGTTATGATTTAGCTATAGCTATTAATATAGAAATTAAAAGATTAGTAGACGCTGGATGTAAATATATTCAAGTTGATGAACCTTTATTTGCAAGAAAACCTGAAAATGCTTTATCGTTTGGAATAGAGAATTTAGAAAAATGCTTTGAAGGAATAATTAAAAATGATGTAGAAAAAATCACACACATTTGTTGTGGTTACCCAGATAAACTTGATGCAGTTGATTACCCTAAAGCACCTTTAGATTCTTACAAAAAAATTTCTCAGTCTCTTGATAATTCAATAATTGATAGCGTATCTATTGAAGATGCTCATCGCTATAATAATTTAAAATTACTTAAAGATTACAAACATACAAAAGTAATTTTTGGACTTATTAAAATTGCGAGTTCTAAAATTGAAACTATTGAAGAAATTGAAGCAAGGATAAATGAAGCATTAAAATTTATTTCTAAAGAACAATTAATTGCTGCTCCTGATTGTGGCCTTGGACATCTAAGTAGAGAGATTGCATTGAAAAAATTGAAAATAATGTCTTTAGCAGCAAAAAAATTTAATTAACTTTGGTCAGTTGTAAGCAATAACACTAATTATCTCAAACATAATTGAAGCCGCTACCATTGATGTAATATTATTTTTTTGATCTTTGGTTGGCATTAAACATACAACATCACCACCAATAACATTTTTATTTTTTACGGATTGAATTAATGCTTTTGCTTCATCAATTGTAAAACCAGCAAAACTAGGTTCAATATTTGAGACAGCAGGAGCTACTGATGCATCAAGTGAATCTAAATCAAAAGTAATGTAAACAGGATTATCGCCAATCTTATCAAGGGTTTCTTTAATGACATCATCAATACCTCTTTGCTTAAATTCGTCCATAGTA
Source organism: Alphaproteobacteria bacterium MarineAlpha5_Bin7 (assembly GCA_002938195.1). Lineage (GTDB taxonomy): Bacteria > Pseudomonadota > Alphaproteobacteria > HIMB59 > MarineAlpha5-Bin7. Next base: position 969 of record PTKX01000038.1, read on the forward strand.
ACAACGTTATAACCAAGATCATAACTTGGTTTTAGCCAATCCAAAGTTCTTGGATTACCTCTTATACCTATTTGCATACTGCTGTTTGCATCGACAATTCCATCATCAACAAGATATGCCCCCCAATGTGCGGCACTTTTTTTTGCACCTAAAAAATGATCTAATTGTTTGTAAGTATCTGTATGAGCGTCTATGTGAAGTAAGCTGATTTTTTTTTCTTTATACAAACCTTGAAGTATTCCTCCTGTAATTGAATGATCTCCACCTATTGAAACAACGGGTTTATTCTCATCAGAAATTTTTGAATAATACTGGGTAATACGCTCTATGCATTTCTCGTTATTATTTGCCTCAGGTAAAGGGACATCTCCTAAATCAATTATTTTCTTTTTTTCCCAAGGATTTATTTTTAAATCTAAATGAACTCTTCTTAAGCCGGCAGAAACATTCCTTACAGCTCTTGGACCTAAATGTTGATCTCTTTCTGTAGTGCCATTCCCACTACTATGAGGAACGCCGGCTAGAGCAATATCACATTCTGAGATTTGGGAGTTATGTTCACAGCGAAACAATGTAGGTATACCCCACCAATACATTGTTTCCATCATTATTTCATCTTGATCTTTCATATTAAATTAAAATCTAATTAATTGCATTTATCGGATTAATGTATTCATAACCCAAATCATCTGCTACTGCTTTATAAGTTACATTTCCTTTAAATACATTTAAACCTGCTAAAAAATTCGCATCACTTGTAAGAGCATTTTTATATCCTTCTTGAGCAATTTTTAAAACATATGGAAGAGTTGCTGCATTAAGGGCTAATGTAGATGTCATAGGAACGCCTCCAGGCATATTTGCTACACAATAATGGACTATATCGTCCACAATATATGTAGGATTTGCATGTGTTGTTGGTTTACTTGTTTCAACACACCCACCTTGATCGATCGCCACATCAACTATAACTGATCCACGTTTCATCAATTTAATCATTTCTTTAGATATTAGTTTTGGGGCATTAGCTCCAGGTACAAGAACTCCACCAATTAATAAATCACATTCTGCTACATATTCTTCTAATTTAGTTTCACCAGATAATAGCGGTACAATTCTATCTCCAAATTTTGTTTGTAATTCGTTTAATCTAGATTCAGATTTATCGACAATGAAAACCTTAGCTTGCATTCCAGTTGCTATTATTGCTGCATTCTCACCTACTACGCCTCCACCTAAAATTAAGACATTACCGGGGGTTACTCCAGGTGCGCCACCAATTAGTAAACCTCTTCCTCCTAAAGGTTTTTCGAGAGAACGTGCTCCAGCCTGAACAGACATTCTACCTGCAACAGCACTCATAGGTGCTAGTAATGGTAGTTTACTATTTTCATCAGTAACTGTTTCATAAGCAATGCATATAGATTTTGATTTTACTAATCCTTCAGTTAATTCAGGTGCTGCTGCAAGATGAAGATAAGTAAATAAAATTTGGTCTTTTTTTAACATTGAAACTTCATTTTTTAGAGGTTCTTTAACTTTAACAATCATATCTGAATCAGAAAATATATCTTCTGGCTTACTAACAACGTTAGCGCCTACAGATTCATACTGAGAGTCTTCGAATCCCGCTTCAAAACCGGCATTCTCTTGAATAATTACTTTATGACCATGATTAATTAATTCTTGAACGCTTTCTGGCGTTAATCCTACGCGTGACTCCTGAGCTTTGATTTCTGAAGGAATTCCTATTAACATTACTTTGTTTTAAAATAATTTGTAATTCCAGTTCTAAGTTTCTCTATAATTTCATCAATATGATGTTCTTCACAAACAAAAGGAGGTGCAACAATAAGACAATCACCAGTTGCTTTTAAGCTTAATCCTGCTTCAAATAATTTTTTAAAACAAGAATAGCCCGCCTTACCAGGTCTTTCATCAACTTTGATATCAATACCCCCCATCATACCATAACCCCGAATATCTGCTATTCCATCAATATCTTTGAGACTGAAAAGAGCATCCAAAAAATATGGTGACATTTTCTTTGATCTTTCAAAAAGATTTTCTTTTTCAATTATATTTTGCATTGCTAGGCCTGCTGCCATTGAAACTGGTATAGCTGAATAAGTATATCCATGAAAAAATTCAATGGCTCCTGTAGGAGAAGATTCTAAAATAGTATCATAAATTTTTTCTCTTGAGGCCACTGCTCCTAATGGCATTACACCGTTTGTTATTGCTTTTGCCATAGTGAGAATATCTGGTGTTACATTAAATGCCTGAGAAGCAAAAGGCTCTCCCATTCGTCCCCATCCTGTAATTACTTCATCAAAAATAAGTAATATGCCATGCTTATCACATATTTCTCTAAGTTTTTTTAAATAACCTTTTGGTGGAACTAAAGTTCCTGTTGAACCAGCTACTGGTTCAACTATACATGCAGCAATATTCTCAGGCCCTATATTTGCTGCTATACGCTCTAAATCTTCTGCTAAATAAGCTCCTGTTTCTGGTTCTCCTTTGACGAATACGTTTTCCGGTAAGTGAGTATGGCGAAGATGATGAACATTCGGCATTAGAATATTTGAAAAAGTTTTTCTATTAGCAACCATTCCTCCAACAGAAATACCTCCGATATTCATTCCATGGTAACCTCTTTCTCTACCAACTATATGCGATCTATGACCCTCTCCCTTAGCTTTAAAGTATGCTATTGCAGTTTTAATTGCAGTTTCAACTGCTGATGAACCACAAATAGTAAAAAAAATTCTATTTAAGTCTTCAGGAGTATGTTTAGAAATTTTTCTAGCTAATTCAAATGATCCCTCAAAACCTTGTTGAAATGGTTGAACATAATCTAATTGTTCAAGTTGATTAGCTACCGCCTCTTTAATTTCTTTTCTTGAATGACCTGCTGGATTACAAAAAAGTCCCGAGCTTGCATCTATCAATTTATTACCATTGTGATCAGTGTAATAAACTCCTTCGGCCTTTACCATTAAACGAGGATTATCTTTATAGTCCCGATTAGAAGTAAATGGCATCCAATGTTCTTCTAATGAATTTGCTCTTTGATTTGGTGTATTCATAGATGTTTCAAGCCTTTTATAAGAATTATTGAACATAACTACATTAGAGAGTGAATAAGTCCAAGCATAATTCGACGAAAAAAACAAATTTCGTAGGAAAAAACTACACCCTAGTATAGAAGGGAATCTTGTAAATTATGCATATCAAAATGAATAATGATTTACCTGAAAATCTAATTTCTATAGCAAAAAAGAAAAGTAAAACTTCTGTTGCAATTGTTTGTGCTCATGAATTTTCAGCTTTGCAATCAGCAAAAGAAGCTTATGAATTAGACCTTATTAATCCTATTTTTATAGGAAATAAAAATGAAATTCAAAAAGAAGCTGAAAAACTAAATTGGAATATTAATAATTTTGATATTGTTCAAGAAGAAAACGAGTACGAATCAGCTATTAAAGCAGCAAAATTGGCTAAAGATGATTTTATAAAAGTTATTGTAAAAGGAAATTTGCATACTGATATACTTATGCGCGCTTATCTTAAAAAAGAATTTAATTTAATACAAGGTAAACGTTTAAGTCATATATGGCACATGACAGTAAAAAAAGATGACAAGCCTATTTTTATTACAGACGGAGCATTAAATGTTTTGCCTAGAATTGATATTAAAATGAATATTCTTACTAATGCAATTGAGTTTACTAAAAAAATTGGAATAGTAAAGCCTCGTGTTGCAGTTCTTTCAGGAACTGAAGATCCCATTGATAGTATGCCAAGTTCAGTTGAAGCTAAAGAAATTATGAAACGCGCAATAAAAGAAAATATAGATGCTTTTGTTCATGGACCTTTAGCCTTTGATAACGCTGTCTCTATTGAAGCTGCTAAAATAAAAAATATTAGTGGTGAAGTTGCTGGAAAAGCAGATATTCTATTAGTGCCAAATCTAGAAACTGGAAATGCCTTATGTAAAATAATGGTACATTTCATGGGTGCATGTGCTGCTGGCATAGTAGTAGGGGGTAAAGTACCAGTTGTTGTAGCTAGTAGAGCTGATAACGTTAATTCAAGATTGGCATCAATTGCTGCATCAGTAATATCTGCACACTAGTGCTTGAAAAAAATAAACTTATCGTTGTTTCTTTAGTTGTACTAAGTACATTTTCTGCTGCAATATTAGGATCATGCGTTAAATATATTTCAAATGATCTAAATCCTTTGATGATTTGTTTCTACAGAACGTTCTTTGGACTTATGTTAATTTTACCTTTTGTTATTAAAAACAACTTCCAAGCTCTTAAAAGTAAAAATATTAAACTTCAATTTATCAGAAGTATGGTTAATGTAATTTCAATGATATGTTGGTTTTCTGCTTTAGGTATAATACCATTAGAAAAAGCTACAGCTTTAGGATTTACTACTCCACTTTTTACAACAATTTTAGCTGTAATATTTTTAAATGAAATTATTAGATTTCATCGCACTGCCGCTCTCTTTATTGGTCTAATTGGTATTTTAATAATTATAAGACCAGGATACATACCTTTGGAATATGCAACATTTCTAATGTTAATTGCTTCATTAAGTTTTTCATTTGTTCAAATTTTTGTCAAACATCTTTCAGGAATTGATAGTAATATTACGATAATTTTCTATCATCTTGCATTTATGACACCTGTGTTATTTATTATTGCTTTATTTTTTTGGGAACCAATAACAATTAAGCATTTTTTTATTTTTTTAATTATGGGAGCATCTGGATTGGCTGCACATTGGTGCATGAATCAATCTTTAAAAATGAGTGAAGCAACTTTCGTTATGCCTTTACAATTTACAAAATTAATTTGGGCATCATTAATTGGTGTATATATATTTTTTGAAAAACCAGATTTTTGGACTTGGGTAGGAGGTGTGGTAATATTTATTTCTGTAATATATATTACTTATCGTGAATCATTTAAGAAAAAAGGAACTTCAAAAAAATTACAAGTAGATAGAGCAATAATTAATTAAATATCAAATTGTTAATGATATTACTCTAATTTACCCTTTGATCGTAAATCTTTTCTAATGTTTGTTGCTGAAATTTTATGAATTTCTTCTCCTAAATCATGTTCACTAAAAGAATAGCCAACGCCTCTTCCGTAAGAAATATCAATTATGTTAGGCACTTTAATAACAATATATTCTTTACCTTCTTGATACCCAAGGTTTGATAAAGCACTATTAATATTTTTTTTTACATCTTCAAATTCAAAAGGGTTATCTCCTTGTCCCTCAACTCCTGCATCTACTCCCCCTACATCTCGGTACATAATACAAACCTGTCCAGTTTTCTCTAATGCACGTTTAAATAATTCAGTATGCCCCTTATGCCAAGGTTGCCATCTTCCTAACATTTCGACAGTGGGTTTTTTCCAATCAAACATTTTTTATAAATTTACTTTTAGCAATAAATGGAGGATTAATAACACTATCCTTTGTATTATAAAATATTTTCTTTTGATCAATACTTTTGATTTCTCCTCCCGCTTCATTCAAAATTATATGACCTGCGGCTATATCCCATTCACTAGTAGGACCAAATCGAGGATATATATCTGCTTTTCCTTCTGCTAACTCACAGAACTTAATTGAACTCCCCTTTTTTATTAATTTGTAATCTTTAAAATTAATCTTTATCCATTCCATAAACTTGCTATTTGAATGTGATTTACTTCCATAAATATAATATTTTTCAGAGGAATTTTTATTTTTTGTATTTATTTTTATAGAATTTGACAATGATGAAATTTTTTTATTACATTTAATTTTATATGAACCATTTTCTTTACTTCCATAATATAATAGAGAAAATTGAGGAGCATAAATAACACCCAATATTGGTTCATTATTTTCTATTAAAGCTATATTAACAGTATATTCCCCACTCTCTTTAATAAATTCTTTTGTGCCATCTAAAGGATCAACCAACCAATATTTGCTCCATTTTTTTCTAATATCCCATTCTACAAACTTTTCTTCAGATAAAATTGGGAATTTGGGATTAATTTCAGATAAAGATTTAATAATAAATTCATTAGAGTCTATGTCCGCTTTAGTAAGAGGAGAATTATCCGCTTTATTAATGATTTTATTTTTTTGCTTATAGTACTTATTTGTTATTAAACCAGCTTCAATTGAGATATTACAAATATCTAGTAAAATATTTTTATTCATAATTATAAATGGTTGCAAATTCTTAAAGAATCATAAATTGCGGCATGGATATTTCTACTGGAGATTGAATCCCCTACTCTATATAAAAAATAACTACCTTCTTTATTATTCTTCAATTCTATAAATTTATTTTTGATTAATGAATTATAATCTATAGCTCCTAAATTATAAGATTTTTGTTTTAGCTCTAAATATAGATCATCTAATGGAAGTGTTCCATGTTCAATAATAACTTGGGAAGTTTCTAAATTTTCCAATATATTAGAATAATCAGAACCTATCGATACCAACAACCTGTTACCTCTTTTTTTAATTTTTTTAATTCTTTTATCAATTGTAATTTTAACATTTTTTTCAATAAAAGTTTTAGCATATGGCACATAATTCATTCCTCCAACTTCTGGTGAAAAAAATCTTTCAGGAGTAATTATTTCTAATTTAGATCCTTTGTTCGCTATCATTTCGGCAGTTTGTAGACCAGCAAAAGCACCATTATCATCATATAAAATAACATCATCTTCTATATTGGTATTACCACTTATTATATCCCATGTATTGCAAGCTAAATCAGATCCTTCATCTAAATTTCCAATGTTTGGCGTTCCCCCTGTAGCAATAATTATTATATCCGGTTTCTTTGATAAGATATTTTCTTTACTCGCTAAAATATTGTAATTAAATTCAACATTAAACTTTTGGCATTGTTCAATTCTCCAATCAATAATACCTAACATATCTTTTCGTCTTTTAGATCTTGATATAAGATTAATTTGACCTCCAGGATTTTTAGAAGCTTCAAAAACAATCACTTTATTGCCTCTAGCTGAACACACCCTTGCTGCCTCTAGACCAGCTGGTCCAGCGCCTACAACCACAACTTTTCTAATTTTATTTGATTTACTATTTATTTCATGAGGAATAAATTTTTCTCTTCCTGTTGCAGGATTATGAATACAAAGAGTCTCTTTACCTTCATATATTCTATCTAAACAATAAGTCGCCCCAACACATGGTCTTATATCTTCTTCTTTATTTTTTATAATCTTTTTAACAATATAAGGATCTGCAATATGAGCTCTTGTCATCCCTACCATGTCAAGTTTGCCTGAAGAAATTGCATGTCTTGCAGTAGAAACATCGTTGATTTTAGATGCATGAAAAATAGGGAATTTTGTTTGTTCTTTTAGCTCCCCTGCAAAATCTAAATGAGGAGAGGACGGCATTCCTTGTATAGGTATGACTTTTGTTAATGAGGCATCTGTATCAATATGTCCTCTAATAATATTTAAAAAATCAATTTTATTTGTATTAACTATTTTTTTAGCAATTTCTATTCCCTCTTTTTTGCTAAGTCCAATTTCCCAGTCTTCGTCGGCAACTAATCGCATACCTAATATGAAATCATTACCAACTGCTTTTCTAATAGAATCAATAACTCTTAAAGAAAAATCAATTCTATTATCTAAATTACCTCCAAATGAATCTGTACGTTTGTTTGTTGCAGGAGACCAAAAAGAATCCAATAAATGTCCATAAGCCTCAATTTCAATACCATCCATACCTGCTTCTTTCATTCTTTGAGCGGCACTGGAGTAATCTTTTATTATGCGTTCAATATCCCAGTCTTCTGCCTCTTTTGGAAAAGATCTGTGAGCTGGTTCTCTTACAGGTGAAGCCGATAAAACTGGCAACCAATCGGAATGATTCCAATTTGTACGCCTACCCAAATGAGTGATTTGTATCATTACTTTAGTGTCATAATCATGACATTCTGATGTCAGTTTTTTAAGCCAAGGAATTATTTCATCCTTATAAGCATGCAAATTATTATAAGCAGGTGGAGAGTCAGGGGATACGACTGCACTACCTGCAGTCATAGTTAAAGCAATACCGCCTTTTGCTCTTTCAACATGATAAAGTCTATAGCGGTCTTTTGGTAAGCCTTCTTCAGCATATGAAGGCTCGTGTGCAGATGTCATCAATCTATTTTTAAATTCTAAATGTCTAATTTTATAAGGTTGCAATAATGGATCAGTTTTCATAAAAATAATTTATGATAAAAATTTATCAGTATTTAATTTCTTTATTAACTTTTTTTAAACTTGAGTCTGTACCATGATGAAAATGTTTACTCATATCAGGATAAAATTGATAAGAAATAGGTTTTTTGCCAATAGCAACTGCCATTTCTCGTACATGATGAGGTTCAGCACCGCAACAAATACCAATAAAATTAATATTGTTTTGCATACATTCAGCAGAAAATTCAGCCATTTCATATCTATTGCAATAAAAGCCATCTAAAGCAACAGGAAAGGCATTATCACCTGGAATACAATTACAATTTTTATCATGGATATTTAAAAAAGTAGGATCTTCTTCCGTGGTTCTATAGGGAACTGGTAAACCAGCAACATGGCAAGAAACTTTTTCTCTAATTTTTTTTAATAAAGACATTGTAGTTTTTGGTCCTCTATAACAATTTAATCCAACTATATCTGCGCCTAAATCTTCCATTATCTTACATGCATCTTCCGCGGAATATCCGTCTCTAGTTTTATCACCTCTTGGTATAGCGTAGTTTGTTACAGCAATGAATCCTTCGTCTTTAATTGCTTTTAAAGCAATTTTCATTTCATCTACCCAGCTAATAGTTTCTGCAACTATAAAATCTACATTGGCTTCTTTTGCCCATGATATTTGTTCTTCATACATTTTTTGACATTCTTTGAATGAATTTTTATCATTTGGATCAAAAATATTTGTATTTGCTACATCTCCACAAATCATCAAATTTAATTCAGGGAATTCTTTAGCGGCATCTTGCGCTATTTTGAGTGCATTTTTTTGTAAAGGTTCTAAAAGATCCTCTTTGCCAATAATTCTTAATTTTTCTCTATGACCATAATAAGTAAATGCCTGGACAACATCAGAACCCGCTCGAATAAATTCTCTATGCAATTGTGATACCACTTCAGGATTATTTAAAACAACCTCTGGAACAAAAGCTCCTGCTTGAAGATAACCTCTTCTTTCCATTGCAAAAAGATATCCTTCTGCACATAAAATAGGTCCTTTACTTAGTCTTGATAATAAATCTTCTTTCATAAAAAACTTCTAAAAAACTTTATGATAATCATATTTTATTAATAATTAAAACGATTTTTTTAGCTTTATCAAAAAATTTCAATATTCATGCTATAATATATTGATAATGATTAAAATAGATTTGATAAACTTTACACCATTAAGCTCTTTTATTGGGGGACTTTTAATAGGATTAGCTGTTATCATTTTTTTTATTTCTACTGGGCGTTTAGTTGGGGTAAGCGGCATTGCTAATAATTTATTAACTAGATCTTCCAATCGTTTAATTAATGCTTTGTTTGTATTAGGTTTAATTTTGGGTCCTTTAATTTTTATGTTTTTTTCTAAAAACCCAATACCTTTTATTGTTACCAATTCAATTCCAATAATAATCATTGGTGGTTTATTAGTAGGAATAGGTACTAAGATTGGAAGTGGTTGCACAAGTGGACACGGTGTGAGTGGAATAAGTAGATTGTCAATTCGTTCAATTATAGCAACTATGCTATTTATATGTTCAGCAATAATAACTGTTTTGTTATTCAGTTATGTGGGTTTAAATTAATGTTACAAAAATTACTTGTATTGATAAGTGGAATTATCTTTGGCTTAGGTTTGACTATTTCAAGTATGACTAACCCTGATAAAGTATTAAGTTTTCTTGATGTTTTTGGAAGTTGGGATCCTTCGTTAATTTTTGTCATGGGCGGAGCAATTCTTTTTACCTCTCCTTTATTATTTTTTTTAAAAAAAAATGATAATTTAATCTTAGCTAATGAAATAAACTTACCAAAAAAAAATAGCATTGATAAATCTCTTATTATAGGTTCTCTTTTGTTTGGTGTTGGGTGGGGAGCCGTTGGTTTTTGTCCTGGTCCAGCTATATCTTCAATAGCTCTACTTAATCCTTACTCTCTAATATTTATATTATCATTAATTGCTGGTTTTTATCTAAGCAATATTATTAAATTATAATTTGCTTTATAAATTAACTTTATAAACTCTCTTTGCAGTACCATTTGCTATAGCATCTGCCTCATCTTTGCTTAATTTGGATAAAATTTTCCTAGTAACTGAAATCCATTCTGGAAGTCCTTTACCAAGATTTACAACAGGCCAATCGCTGCCCCACACCATTCTTTTTGCTCCAAAACATTCTAAAACGTGATCGACGTAAGGCTGAATTGTATCTAGACTAGAAGTTCCGGGAGCACAATAAGCCATTAATCCTGAAAGTTTACATATTACATTTGGTAATTCTGAAATAGTTTTTATATCTCGACTCCAAGATTCAAACGTATCTCCAGCAATATTTGGGACTCCACAATGATTTAAGATTAAAGTTGTGTTATCACAAGCTTTTGCTAATTCAATTGCAACGGGCAATTGTTTTTCTAAAAAACATAAATCAAATGTTTTTCCTGAAATTCCCATCTTACGTACATTTTTTCTAAATATATCGCTCTTGGACATATCATCAGACTCTACATGTAAAATACGTCTGTACCCCACTGCGCCCATTTGAATAGTTTCTTCTAAATCTTTTGAAAAATTATCATCTTTTTCAGGTCTAATAGAAACAATTAGCCCAATTAAACTGTTCTCAGGATCTTTACAGAGTGAATCAACAAAACTAGTTTCTTTTTGATAATCTGGATCATCAACTCCGCTTTCCATAAATATAGTGCCTCCTATTCCTAAACCTGCAGTAAGATTTTTGTAATCTTGAATAGTAAAACTATTTTCAGCTAGCGGAGGTATAT
>PTKX01000039.1 GCA_002938195.1 Alphaproteobacteria bacterium MarineAlpha5_Bin7
TTATTTCTTTATCTGTTCCATAATTAAAAGCGATATTTAAAAATAATTTATCATTTGATTTAATTTTATTTTCTATATCACTAATAATCTTTATAATCTTATTAGAAATATTATTTTTTTCTCCAATAACATTAACCTTCACTGCTTTTAAAAATTTTGAATTATCAAAAATTTTTTTATATTCTGATAAGAGTACTTCATATATCAAAGATACTGAAGATCTTTTTATATTTTCACTTGATAATGCATAAAGTGTTAAATATTTAATTTTTTTTGTTATACAAATTTTTATAATTTCTTCTATTTTATTAAAACCCTGGATATAACCATTCTTTAAACTTACGCCATTACTGTCTGACCATCTTTTGTTGCCATCCATGATCATAGCTAAATGATTTATTTTGTTTTGAAAATTCAATTTAAACTTTTAAAATTTCTTTTTGTTTGTTTGAAGTAATATTATCAATTTTTAATATATATTCATCAGTTATATTTTGCACTTCTGATGAATCTTTTTTTAAATCATCTTGAGAAATTTTTTTTTCTTTTTCATCTTTTTTCAAGTTATCTAAGATTTCTCTTCTTATATTCCTAATTGATACTTTTGCGTTTTCAGAATATTTTGAAGCTACTTTAGACAATTCGTTCCTTCTTTCTTCGCTTAATTTAGGAATTGGTAATCTGATTATTTGACCATCTGTTTGCGGATTAATACCTAAATTAGACTCAATGATACAATTTTCTATTTCTTTAACTAAATTTTTATCCCATACCTGTATTGTAAGCATACTAGCATCTGGAACACTAATATTACCAAGTTGATTAATTGGTGTTTTATTTCCGTATGATTCAACCAAAAGATTATCAAGTATCGAAGCGTTCGCTCTGGAAGTTCTAATTGATGAAAGTTCCTTTTCAAAAAAAGATATGGCACTATCCATTTTATTTTTAACTAAGTTTAAATCCATTTTAACTAACCTTACTATATTTTCCTTTACCTCTTATAGCATTTAACATTGAATGTTTGTTGTATAAGTTAGTAACAATTATTGGTATTTTTGAGTCTTTTGCAAGGCTTATTGCTGTGCTGTCCATGACTTTTAAGTTTTTACTCAATACATCTATATAAGATATATTATTAAAAAACTTTGCATCAGAATTTTTAACTGGATCTTTGTCATAAATACCATCAACTTTAGTACCTTTTACAATCATGGAACAATTCATTTCTGAAGCTCTTAATGCTGCCGCTGTATCAGTTGAAAAAAAAGGATTTCCAGTACCTGCAGCAAATATAACAATTCTATTTTTTTCTAAATGTCTAATAGCTTTCCTCCTTATATATGGTTCTGCAATTTGAGACATAGATATTGCAGATTGCACCCTTGTTGGAACATCTATTTTTTCTAAAACACTTTGCATTGAAAGTGCATTAATCACTGTAGCTAACATTCCCATATAATCTGAGGTGGATCTATCTATTCCTTCTGAAGCCCCTTCAATTCCACGAAATATGTTACCTCCGCCAATAATTAGACAAATTTCATATTTGTTTTTATAAACTTCTTTGATTTCATTAGCTATATATGTAACTGTTTTTACATCAAGTCCAAATTGGGTTTTGCCCATTAAAGCTTCACCAGATATTTTTAACAATATCCTATTTTTATTAATCATTCTTCTCCAAGAATAAATATTTTATAATTTAAAATACTAAAATTATTATTTTTTGAAAAATTATCAATTACATCACGTACTTTTTTATCTGTATCTAATATAAAGGGTTGATTTAAAAAAGTCACCTCAGAATAAAATTTTTCCATTTTACCATTTAAGATTTTTTCAACAATATTATCAGGTTTTTTTGTAGCTAGTATGCTTTCTTTCTGAACATTTTTTTCTCTTTCAACTATTTTAGGATCTAAATCTTTTTTATCAAAAGCTAAAGGTTTGCTAGCAGCAATATGCATACATAAATTCTTCCCAAAAATTGCTGATTCTTCATTATTTTTTTCAACATTAGCTTTTAGTAATACACATATTTTTCCAATATTTTTTTTATACGAATTATGAGTATATGAAAAAAATTCAGAATTATCTTCTTTATTTATTGTTATAATTTTTTTTAAAACTATATTTTCACCAATTTTTGCTATTATATCAGTAAAATAATCAGATAAAATTTTATCTTCATGTTTACTTTTTAGAAAATCATCAACAGATAAATTTTCAATATTTTCTAGACTTAAAGCAATATTTCCAATTTTATCAAAAAAATCCAAAAAAATTTCATTTTTAGTAGCGAAATCAGTTTCAGCATTAATTTCTAACATTACAGTTTTTTTGTCATTTAAATAAAGACCAACAGCTCCTTCTTTAGCTTCACGCATTGATTTTTTAGAAGCTTTAACCAATCCTTTTTTTCTTAGAAAATCAATTGATTTTTCTAAATTATGATCGTTTTCTTTAAGAGCTAATTTACAATCTAAAAATCCTGCCCCTGTCATTTCTCTTAAATTTTTTATTTTATCCATTAAATCAGACATGATAAATTACCTATATATTGTTATTTTTTTGCTTTGCTGTTATTTTCCTTTTTTTCATCTTTATTTTTAGTTTCTTTTGGAGAAATATTTTTCTTTTTAGTTTTTTTTGTCTTCTTTATTTCAGAATCATTTTTTGTGTTTTTTAAATCTTTGTCTGATTTAGTTTCTAATTCTGTATCATTAGATGTATGTTTTTTTGCATCAATAATAGTCTCTTTAAACAATTCTGCATAAAGGTTAATTGATCTAATAGCATCATCATTACCTGGAATTGGAAAATCTATTAATTCAGGATTTGCATTAGTATCTACTATAGCTATCACCGGAACACCCAGCTTATTTGCTTCAAGCACTGCTAATTTATCTTTAACAACATCAAAAACTACTACCAAATCCGGTTTTCCTGCAAGATTTCTTATACCTCCAATATTTGAAATAAGTTTATCTTTATCTCTAGATATATTTAGAAGCTCTTTTTTTGATAAGTTATTTGTTTTATTGTCACTAAGCAGGATTTCTAACTCATCTAATTTTTTTATAGAATTTGAAATAGTTTTCCAATTAGTTAAAGTTCCGCCAAGCCAACGCTTATTTACGTAAAATTGATTAGTTTCAGAAGCAATATCACTTATCACTGAAGAACATTGTTTTTTAGTACCCACTATAAGTACTTTTCCTGACTTTGAAACAGTCTCATGTAGTTTCACAAGTGCAGAATTAATTAAAGGAAGTGTTATTCTTAAATCTATTATATGTATTTTATTTCTAACGCCAAAAATGTACTGTTCCATTTTTGGATTCCATCTTCTAATATTATGACCAAAATGAACACCTGCTTCAAGAAGCTGTTCAATGGTAACTTCTGGTAAATTCATAGCTTATCCTCCGGTTATACCTCCACAGAAATTTAAACACCGGTTACTTTCTGTGTGCTAAATTTAATTCCAAGCTGACTTACTAAAAAAAAAGAGTAATTACAAGGAAATTTATAAGATTTCTAATGAATAATCTATTTTATTTAAATCATTTAGTTGATCTAAGGAGGCATAATTATTGATTTCATAATTTTTAGAAAAATTCAAAGAAATTAGCTTTTGGTTTTTATTAAAGTAAATAAAAATATCGTTTTTTGATTGTTCTGATCGAGTAACTAGAGAGTCAATAGATTTGATATAATTATCACCAGATAAATAAAGATTTATTTTAAATTTTTCATTTGAAAAAACTTTATCTAAATCTTCAATATTTCTTATAATCATTCTTAAATTTTCATTATCTCTACTTATATCAACATGAAAAATTAATACGCTTCCCTCTTTAATTAAACTTCTAAATTCAGAAAGTTGATTACTAAAAATAGATAACTCAAATTGAGTTTTTTCATTTGATATAGTTAAAAATGCATATTTTTTACCTTCTTTATTAGATCTTTCTTTAATATCTAATATAGATCCTGCCAACTTTGCTTTATGTATATCTTTATCAGCATAAATTTCTTCAAAATCAATAATATTTTTTTCTTTAAAATAGTTCTTTGGATATAATGAAATAGGATGATTTGAAAAATAAAAACCTATTACTTCAAGTTCATTTTTTAACAGAGATCCCAAAGACCATTCATCAATATTCTGTATAAACAAATTTTTATCATCAAAAGATAATTTGTTATCTTCAAAAAGCATACTTTGGGAATTTTTTTCACTGTTAATTCCTCCATATATTTCAACAAAATTTTTTACATTTACAAATAATTTTGCTCTATTATTATATATTGTATCAAAAGCACCCGATTGAATTAACTTCTCAATTTGTCTTTTATTTATTGTGTCACCTTGTAATCTATTCATAAAATCAATAATATCTATGAAATTACCGTTCTTATTTCTTTCTTCTAATAATTTATTCATCGAAGCTACACCTACGCCTTTAATAGCACCCAAGGCAAATCTTATAGATTTTTTGTTTTCAAATTCTTCGATAGAAAAAAATGATTTTGAAAAATTAATATCTGGTTTTTTAAATTCTATATTAAGTTTATATAACTCTTTTTTTAATAAAATAATTTTATCTGTTCGGTCAATTGAATAATTTAAAGAAGATGTCATAAATTCATAAGGAAAATTAGTTTTTAAATATGCTGTTTGATATGCAAGCAAAGCATATCCTGCTGCATGACTTTTATTAAATCCATACCCTGCAAATTTATCTACTAGATCAAAAATTGTATATGCTAAGCCAACGTTTATACCATTTTTTTGAGCTCCTTCTATAAATCTGTTCTTTTGCGCATCCATTTCTTTTTGGATTTTTTTACCCATAGCTCTTCTTAATAAATCAGCTTCACCTGGTGAATAATTTGATAAAACCTGAGCTATTTGCATAACTTGTTCTTGATATACTATGATTCCATATGTCTCTTTTAGTATTGGTTCTAATAATGGGTGAAGATAATCTATTTTCTCTCTACCATGTTTTCTATTACAAAATGAAGGTATATAATCCATAGGACCCGGTCTAAATAGAGCAACGACTGCAATTATTTCTTCAAATCTATCTGGTTGTAATTGTTTTAGTACGCTGCTCATACCATTACTTTCGAGCTGAAAAACGCCAACGGCTTCGCCCTTTCTTAATTGTTCGAATGTTTTTTCATCATCTGTAGGTACATTGTTTATGTCAAAGTTTTTGTTTGATTTTTTAATAAGATCTACAGTTGCCTGAATAATAGTTAAAGTTGTTAAACCTAAAAAATCAAATTTTATCAGACCAGCTTTTTCTACATATTTCATAGAGAATTGTGTTGCATTCAATTCTGTATTTGGATCCTTATAAAGTGGAACATTATTAGTTAAATTAGTATCACCTATCACCAAACCTGCCGCATGTGTAGAAGCATGTCTGTGTAATCCTTCAAGTTTTAAACTTATGTCAAATACATTTGAAATTCTTTCATCCTTATTTATTATTTCTTTGAGATTATTATCCGAATTCACTGATTCATTTAAATTTAATGGATTTGAAGGATTGTAAGGAAAGAGTTTAGCAAATTGATCTACTTCCGAATATGGAACTTCGAGAACTCTACCAACATCTCTAATAGCGGCTCTTGAAGCAAGTGTTCCAAAAGTAATAATGTGAGCAACATTATTTTTTCCATACTTTTTAGAAACATAATCAATTACTTCATCTCTCCTATCCTGACAGAAATCTATATCAAAGTCTGGCATTGATACTCTTTCTGGGTTTAAAAATCTTTCGAATAAAAGACCGTATTTTATAGGATCTAAATCTGTTATAGTTAAAGCCCAAGCAACAACACTACCTGCACCTGATCCTCTTCCAGGCCCTACAGGTATGTTATTTGTTTTTGCCCATTTAACAAAATCAGCAACAATTAAAAAATATCCTGCAAATCCCATTTTTATTATTATATCTACTTCATAGTTTAATCTCTGCATATATTCATCTTCATTTAGCGAATAATTTTTCAATCTTTCATCTAGACCTTTTTTCGAATTTTGAATTAATAATTGCTCCTCAGTTAATTCTAAATTATTAACAAATTTAGGAAGTTTGGGAGCTATCTCTTTTGGATAAAATTGACATTTTAAAGATAAATTAAAATTATTCTCAACTACCTGAGGAATATCGCTAAATAGTTCTAACATCTCATCAGATGTTTTAAAATATGTATCAGTATCAGAAAATATTCGGTTCTCTTGATTAATAGTAGCTTTTTGAGCTATACATAAAAGTGCGTCATGAGCAAAATGATCCTCTTTATTTTCGTATTTAACATTATTGGAAGATATTATGGGTAAACTATATTGATGAGCAATATTTATAAAATCATTTTCAAAATCTTTTATATCTGGATTATTAATTCTTTGTATTTCAAAGTAGAAATTATCAGAAAAAGTTTGTTTAAATTTTTTAATAAATTTATCTATATCAATTATCTTGTTTTGTTTCTTTAAAAGCATTAAAGGATTAAATTCTCCACCAATAAAACATATTAAACCACTATGATTTTCTTTAATATCTTCAAAAGTAATACCTAAAGAGTTTTCTCTTTTTGTATGAGCTATGGATGATAAATTTAATAAATTTTTATATCCTTGTTCATTTTTGACTAAAAAGGAAATTTGAGAAGGTATATTGACATTAGATATTTCAATATAATTTATAGATGAGCCCACAATAGGTTGTATTCCATTATTTATACACTCTATGGAGAATTCTAGTGCTCCAAAAAGGTTATTATTATCGGTTAATGCAACTGAAGGCATATTATTTTTTTTTGCTAGTTCAACAATTTTAGCAATTTTTAATGTGCTCTCAGCTAAAGAATATGAAGAGTGAGTTCTAAGATGAATATATGGAAAATTTTTCATATTTTAATTATTTGTTTTTTTAAAATTTTAAATTGTTTGTTAGCTTTTTTGGCATATTTTTCATTATGAGTAACAAATATAAGAGATTGTTTATTAGATTTAATTTCTTTTAAAAAAAAATTAAATATATTATCTGAAGTTTCTTCGTCTAAATTTCCAGTCATTTCATCAGCTATAATTAATTTAGGATTATTAATTAAAGCTCTAGCAATTGCTACTCTTTGTTGCTCACCTCCTGATAAATATTGTGGTTTAAAGTTTATTCTCTCAATTAGTCCAAATTTTTCAATTAAATATTTAGCAGAATCAAAAGATTTTTTTTTGTTATTAGTTAAGATCATTTTGGGTATTGCTACATTTTCTAAAACTGTAAGTTCTGGAATTAAATAAAAAAATTGATGAACAAATCCGATTGAAGTATTTCTTAATATATTTTTTTTGTCATTATTTAATAAATTTACTTCTTGATTATCAAACAAATATTTCCCATTGTAATCTGAATCAAGCATTCCAATAATATTTAAAAATGTTGATTTACCGCAACCAGATGGACCCATTATAGAAATAATATCTCTTTCATCAATATTTAGATTTATATTTTTAAATATTAATAAATTAGATTTTTTATAAATATATTCTTTGGATAGATCTTTAATTTCTATAATTAAATTACTAGTCATTTTTTAATGAAGAAATAGGATCAATTTGCGAGGATCGAAAAGCTGGAAGAATTGTAGCAAAAAGACATATAATTAAAGATACGGTTATTACTAGTAAAACTTCAAAAAAATCTAATCTAGAAGGAAGGGAGGAGAGGTAATAAATCTCTTTAGAAAAAAGATTAATATTAAAAATATTTTCTAAAAAATTTTGAATATGTCTAATATTTAATGAAAAAATAATTCCTGTGATTGCTCCAAGAGAGGTTCCAATAAAACCAATTAGCAAACCTATTGATAAAAATATCTTTATTAAACTTTTGTTATTTAATCCAATTGTTTTCAATATGCCTATATCTTTATCTTTTTCTTTAACAAATATTATTAATCCTGAAATGATATTCATTGATGCTACTACAATAATCAGAGTAAGTATAAGAAACATGACATTTTTTTCTACTTTAAGAGCATTAATTAAATTGGAATTATTTTGCTTCCAAGAAATTGTATAAAGTTTATCACTATGTACCTTTATTCTATTCTGAATTAATTTTTGAATATCTTCAATTTCTTGTGGTATATCAGTAAAAACCTCTATTTTATTAAAAGTATTTTCTTCTAACATTAAAAGTTTTCTAGGAATAGTTAGATTAGTAAAAATAAAATTAGCGTCATATTCATACATTCCAAAATTAAAAATTCCAGATACTTTCATTGTTTTAAAACGAGGAATATTACCAAAGATTGTTTTGTCAGTTTTAGGAATTGCTATCTTAATTTTATCCCCTATTTTTAATTGAAGCTTGTTTGCTAAAACGTATCCAATAATTACTTCATTTTTAATATTAGAAAATAAGTTACCATCAGCTAAATTATTATTAAAAAAATTATTGTTAGCAATCTCATTTTTATCGAAACCTCTCAACAAAACACCTCTTGATTTATTATTTGCAATTATTAATGCTTGAGTTTCAATTAAGGGTAGTATTTTAACATTAGCTTCTTTAATATTTTTAATAAATGTAATGTCTGTATTATGTATTTTACCTATATTGCTGAATATATTTAAATGACCATTAATTCCAATTAACCTCTTAGTTAATTCTTCTCTAAAACCATTCATTACAGACATTACTATTATAATCGCCGCAACGCCTATCATTATACCAAAGATGGAAAACCAGGAA